>CAZUPJ010000168.1:0-3881 GCA_964622185.1 uncultured Treponemataceae bacterium | reverse complement strand
TAGTTGCTGAAGGCGTAGAAAATGCAGAGCAAGCTTTATGGCTTAAAGATTTAGGATGTGATACGGTACAGGGTTATTATTTCGAAAAACCTCTGCATGAAAACGATTTTCAAACTAAGCTCACGGAAGGTCAGCGGTATGTAATTGAAGTGGAGTGATAAAGGCTAAGGCTAAGTAATTTTCTTAGCCTTCTAGCATTTCCGCTATTTCAATGTACCCAGAATTTTTTGCCCAATCGAGAGCTGTTTCACCTTTATTATTTTTTATGCTTGTATCAGCTTCACTATCCAATAAAATCCTTACTACATAGATATTGCTTTTTGATACTGCGGAATGTAAAGCCGTTCTACCTTCTTTATCAATGGCATTAACATTCGCACCAACATCTAAAAGAAATTGTACTTCTTCAGGGTGTCCTTCCCATGCTGCTGCCTGTAAAGGTGTTCCCCCACCTTTTGGATGAACTGGGTCAACGCCAGCCCCTGCTGAAATAAGAAGCTTAGCACATTCGAGGTGTCCGTAACTTGCTGCATATAGCAGTGCCGTTCCTCCAAGTTCGTCTTGCATATTTACATCAATACCCTTAGCTATAAGTGTATACAAGGTCGCCTCATCTCCATTTTCTGCTGCCCTAAAAAATGCATACGTGTCATCTTTTGGAAAGTTTCCAAATGCATTTAAAATTCCAATCGCAAAAAATGCAACCAATGTAATAATAGTTTTTTTCATGGTCTGCCTCCAAAATGTTTTATAGCCTTAGTGTAGGTACAAGAGGGTAAGTTGTCAATATTTTTTGCAGAATAACTAGTTATAACTTGTTCAAGTTTGGAAGTATGAGGGAACCCTTGTTATACATATCAAGTAGATGTGCTCTATTGTACAGGCCTAGTTTTTTGTAAATACCAGTTACTTGTTGTTTAATAGTGCTTTCACTTTTATGTAAATCTAATGCAATTGCATAGAGGGTTTTGTCTTTTAGGATAGCATGAATAATATGTATTTCTTCTTGGGATAAAGAACTTGTATCAATTTTATTCGACAAAAAGCTTTTTTTAAGTGTTATAAATACTTCGTTGTAAAATAGCACATATACAAAGGCACTTACAATACCTAATAGTAGCACACTTAAAAGAGAGTTGATTAAGTGTATCGCGCCAAATCGGTACTGCGTACAAATGGCAATCACTGGAAGAGCCGTTAATAAGATTTTTAGTACAAAATTCTCTCTAAAAAACCTATACTTTACGGAAAAAGCAAAACCCAAAAAGTATACTAAAAGAGATCCAAAACTGTCCCCTTGCAGTAGATGTAAAAGACCCCACAAGCAAAACATAATTGCATAAAGGTAAAATTCCTGGGGAAAGAAAATTAAAAAAACTGAAACTATAGTAAGGGAAGCATAGAATATTCTACTATCAATTATTGAGTAGGTTTGAGCAATTGACGGTGTAAAGGCATGTATAGAAAAGAAAACAATTATCCATGCCAAAGTTAAAAGGATTGCTAGTATCCGCCACGTGGTTTTGTTCATATTTGTTTATACTCATGCATACAATGGGACTAAATAAAGCATTTTTTGCAAATTTCCAAAAAATCAATATTAAAACGATTTGAAAATAGATTTAAAGATGATGATGCAATAACATGTCTACCATTATAAACTTCTACGTTAAACATCATCATTGCCTTTTTTTCTTGTAACCAAACTTCAACAAAATAATATGTAGTACCAAGTGCTATATTTTTCCAATCGTTTTGTTCTAAAATATTTTCTGCGATAAGAGTAGAAAAAACACAGTCAGCATCTAACAATGATTTCATGAAGCTTTTAACTCACCCTCAAGTAAAAAGAAAGAAACATCATGCGTTTTTAACCCATATTGCCGTAATATGTCATTGCGAATTTGATCTAGAAAGGAATGACCAATGTCTTTTTTTTGTTTTGCGGCATTAAATTCAATCCGGCGATACGCCTGCCAAAGTGATTCAGTAAAATTACCAACAGCAATACTCGTAAGTTCATCAAAACCATTCGACATAGCCAATGTAGTAACAATAAAACGCATAGTCATATCAAGGAGTTTTTCAATCGCTTCATTTTCTGTTTTACCCATTGCAACAAGTCCAAACTCTAAGTTACTGGCTTCGTAAAAAGATTCTTCACTGGATACAATAAAATGAAGGTGTGGTATATTAAAAGAAACACTCTTATCTGTATCAATAATAAATTTTCCAATACCTATATACATAAAATCTCCAATCTAGATAATATAATAATTATATAGGAAGTACTGGGTGTAGTCAAGCAAAAAAAAGCGGTGCCTTCCTAAAAATAGGTGACCACCGCTTTACTAAAACATATAAACTTCCCTTACAACCTTTCTAATACCAACTCGCCCATTTTTACAGTCCCTACAAGTTTTCCACTTGCTTTAAGAGAATCTGCATTGAGCCCTGCAATGTCTTGCGTTCTAAAACCGTCATCAAGCACTTTTTCTACGGCTTTTTCAATGTCTAGGGCTTCTTTTTCCATTCCAAAGTCATAGCGGAGCATCATTGCAATTGATAAAATAGTTGCAAGTGGGTTTGCAAGGTCTTTTCCTGCAATGTCTGGGGCTGAGCCGTGAATAGGCTCGTATAAACCTGGCCCTGTTCCGTCTCCTAAAGAGGCAGAGGCAAGCATTCCAATAGAGCCTGTAATTTGACTTGCTTCATCTGATAAAATATCTCCAAACATATTACTTGTAACAATTACATCGAATTGTTTTGGATTGCGCACCAATTGCATGGCAGCATTATCTATGTACATATATGAAAGTTCTACATCACCATAATTAGATTTCATACTTTCAGATACTTCTCTCCATAAACGGCTGCTTTCAAGAACATTTGCCTTATCCACAACGCAAAGTTTTTTACCCCGCTTTTGAGCAGATTCAAAACCAACTTTTAAGATTCTTTCTATTTCGTCCCATGAATACTGCATAGTGTCATATGCAGTTTTTTTATCGTCACTTCTGCCCTTTTCGCCAAAGTAAATACCACCAGTAAGCTCTCTAATAATTAAAATGTCTAAGCCTTCGCCAATAATTTCTTCTTTTAATGGGCATGCTGCTGAAAGCTGTTTAAACATTAACGCAGGACGTAAATTTGCAAACACTTTTAAAGCGCTACGTAAACCTAAAAGCGCCATTTCTGGGCGTAAGTTACCAGGAAGCGTATCCCATTTTGCACCACCAACTGCTCCAAGTAATACAGAGTCTGACTTTTGACAAATGTCAATTGTTTCTTGTGGTAAAGGTGCTCCTGTTGCATCAATTGCAGCCCCCCCTGCCAATACACGAGTGTATTCAAATTCGTGCCCGTATTTTGTTGCAATTTTGTCTAAAACTGCAAGGCCCTGTTTTACAATGTCTGGTCCAATTCCGTCGCCTTCGATTACCGCTATGTTTTTTTTCATGTTTCCTCCTATGTTGCCAATGTATAATTGACAATTTATCATGTACAATGTTTTTTATTACGACATGCTTAGTTCTTCTACAACATGCATATTAAGCAGTCTTGAAAACTTAAAACCAGCCATCTGAGCTTACCTAACTATACATTATTCATTGTAAATTATGAATTAATAATTAATTTCTTTAATTATACTAAACAACAGACAAAACTGCAATAATTATGAGATGATTTTTTTAAAAATTTAACACTGATTTACCTTAAATAAAAAAAGGCTGCCTTGAGATGTTCCATTCTAGAACTTTCAAGACAGCCCTGTGCTAAATATTGTTATTATTTTATGTAATACTGTTCTGCAAAGGCAGGCGCCTTTGTTGGCTTTTGTGAACCATACACACTAAACTCTACAAAGTAATAGTGAGGGG
>CAZUPJ010000167.1:0-3933 GCA_964622185.1 uncultured Treponemataceae bacterium | reverse complement strand
CTGCCATTGTAAGAAACTTAGAAAATCACTTAACACAAATTTCCAATGTTTTAGAATTACATATCGAAAGTACAAAAAACACATTTAATATAGATTTTGTTGAAAATGAATCTGTAAAGCAAAGTTTCTTAGCAACACAAACTACTGACGCAATTGAGGGACGTGAAAATGCCGCTGGCGAGTTAATGTTAAAAACGCCATCGTTATTGGGAATTAGAATTATTGAAAGTGATGGAAGGCGATTGCATTTTAGTACATTTGATAATGATGTTTTACAACGGAGCTCAACTGCAATTTCATATAAACTATATGAAGATATTAATACACTTGCTTATGATGTAGTCCAAAGCCCTCAAGAATCAAATGTTCGTGTAATATTTGATGTTGAGTCTGATACCATTCTTTACAGTTATCCATTTTATGATACTATTGGTGCGTATAGAGGAACCGTTGTTTTTTATACAACTGTTTTTGATTTTACACAAGAGCTTATTGGGGATAATTTAATTCGAGTATCTGATTCCCCTATTATTGTCGGTACTATGGAAAATCCAATTGTTTTACTTGGTCTTCCTAACACTGGGCAAAGCTTACTAGTTGACACAATAAACAACTCGCTTGATATAATTAAACACGGATTAAATCGTTTAGTTTCTGTTTCTCAAACAGATAATTTAATGCTGTTGGTAGATAACAGCATTGACGGGGTTCAGCTTGGCTATTGGTATAGCGAACAACTTTTTGTATTTCCTGATGCAGTAAAAATTCTTTTACTTGTTTGTGTTTTTATTACGTCATATCTGGTAATTTTTTTGATTTTTAATGCCAGGCAAGACGATATGGTTATTATTCGAGATCGTATTAAACGCTTTCAATTTTCACTTATTAACGAATATTTAGCTAATAAAGAAGATGTTGACTGGGCTTTTGTTACCAAGAATATTAGTAGAAGAAAAGATGAAGTTGCAACGGGTATAAAAAAGAGTCTTGGACGAAAAGGTAAAAAACACGAAGCAGAGCTTGCTGATATACTCGATAAAAGCTGGGATGAGATTATGCAAGCTCTTGGCAAGCCTGCATCTCCTGCTCAGACAGCGATTTCGGGAACTTCTACAGATGAAATTAAAAAAATGCTTGAGCAGATACTTTCCAGTGGTAATATTGTTGTAAATGCTGTTGCTGCCCCTGAATCATCTCCTGTAAAAAAAGCTCCAAAGAAAAAAGTTTCTGTTGTTACACCTACTGAAACCGTTGTTGACATTGAACCTATCAGAGAATTGGATGAGGTAGAAGAGCTCGATGAAATTGAAGAAGCAGAAGAGTTAGATGAAGTAGAAGAGCTTGATGAAATTGAAGAAGCAGAAGAATTAGATGAAGTAGAAGAGCTTGATGACGTTGAAGAAGCAGAGGAATTAGATGAAGTAGAAGAGCTTGATGAAATTGAAGAAGCAGAAGAGTTAGATGACAGCGAAGAAGATGTTTTAGAAGTATTTGCTGAAGATACCCCTTCCGTTATTGCTAGTGAAAAAGAAACACCAATTGAGCCTAGTGCATCTTTTGAAGCTGCTGTAAATGAATTATTTCAAGAAGAATTAGTTATTGGAGATAAAACACCTTCAAAAGTAGACAGCGATAATTCAAATTTCTTTGACGACTTTGATTTTAGCATTTCTGCAATGGACTTTTCTCATCTTGATGAGGAAGAGAATTTTGATGAAGGGGCTGTGCAAGAAGAATCAAGCATAGAACAGGGTATCAATGTTTCTTCTGGTTCTGAACCCGCAATGGAGAATTCTGTAGAAACTGAAATTGATGACCTAAATGAATTTGACAGAGAAGATGTTCCTTTAGTTGAAATGGTTTCTAGTTCGCCATATAGCTTTGTGCATAGATTTTTCCAGTCACAAGTACCTGTAGCTAATTTGGAAGTTGAAATTGTGGATTCCATTGTTGAAGAATCGGGAGTATATGTAATTCCCAAAAATTTAGAAGTGAAAAATGAAAACATTGACAAGGAGTTTAAAACCCTTGTAGATTCAGTTTTAAAATAAAGAGGTATTTATGGCGCATATTGTAAAACTAAAAGTAAGGACATATGAGTGCGACTCATATAATCATGTAAATAACGCAGTATATTTAAATTATCTTGAACATGCCCGAATGGAATTTCTTCATCATATTAAATTTGATTACAAAGGCATCGTTGCTGCAGGTTATCACATGTACGTTACTGAAATTGATATTAAGTATAAAGCTTCTGCTGTGCTTGATGATGAGCTTTTTATTGAGGTAAAGCATACAAAGTTAAAAAAAATATCTGGGGCGTTTGAGCAGGTAGTGCGAAAAAAAGATGGGACTGTATGTGCTGAAGCAAAGGTAACATGGGCTTGTGTTGATGCAGCAACTGGGCGTCCTACAAAACTGCCTGAAGAATTTATGGTTGCAGGTTTACAGCCTGAAGAGTAGGGAAGCAATAAAAAAAGCAACAGAGAGACTAAAATGTCGACTGTTGCTTTTTTTTGTTATGCTAGTATTAAACTAGAACAATACTCTCCAAGAAATCGGAATGCTCCAGAAGAATTCACTTGTGTCATCTTGCCACCAAACAGGAATAAGATTTGCACCAATAGAAAGTCTGTTTCTTTCGTTAAGATTCCAAACAAAGTGTGGCGTAATGTTAAGACGTGCACCTGCATCACTTGCATCAGATTCTGTATTTGCGTCTGACCCGAGTCCCCAGCTTGCATTTACACCAACCAAAATATCATCTGATAAGCTCATTTCTGCTACAATTGCAGCAAACATTGAAACACCCTTGTTGTCTTGACTCCAGAAAGTTATAGTGTATTCAGGAGCAAATCGGAATGCATCTTTATAAAATGAAACTCTACCACCAACAGAGGTGTTATTCTTAGGTTCAATATTTGCCCATATGTCAATGTCAAATCCGTCTACAAGGTATAGTGAAGAACCTACATAAAATATATTTCCTGTGTCTTTGAAGCTTCCGTTATATGCAAAACCAATGGTGAAAAGTTCAAGTATATTTGCTTTGATACCGAATCCTGCACCAAGTGTACCTGATCCATATGGAGGTTGTAAGCCCCCATTTAATCCCGCTCCAACAAGTATTAAATCGTCAAATGAATATTGTACAGCAATGGCATCATCTGCAAAATGGTTTACTACTTTTCCAACACTGTTATTTAAAATACCAAGTCCTGCATATTCTGGTACTTCATAGGCACTATAGCTGGGACCTGAAAAAGGTTTTGGTCCAACGGTCCAATCAAGGTTTGTACCAACCCCAACATCAAAATTTGCAAAAGGGCTCATTACGGCATTAAAATTCCATTCAAGTATTTCTGCTTCTAATTTTCCATCTGCAAATAGTGACCATGCAATATCACCAGCAATTGTTATGCCGTCTGCTCTAATGTTAGCAGTAAAATAATCAACAATACCGTCAAAACTTACATCACTATCTCCGCCTTTTTCTGGCAGATTTGAATCGAGCATGCCACCTGTTCCAACTCCTGTATACACAGTGTTAGAAAATCCAAGAACTTGTTCTTGTGCAAAAGAAAAGCTTCCTGCAAGTAATAGAATAATACTTGCAATTACAATTTTTTTCATCAGTTTCTCCTTACATATTTTGTATAATTTTAGAATGACAGTATTATACAAATTGTATAGTGCTGTGTCAAATGGTTTTTAAATAAATGTACAAAATTTAACATAAAACGTTATTATTAATGGACATAGACTGCAAAATAAAAACCTTGATTGACTTTATATTAAAAATATGTAAAAATATATATAACTTTGAAGAATGTGTACATAGTAAGAAAATTTTATGTGCTCATAGGAGTAGGTGCTATACATGGAAATACGCTTAGATTCTCTTGCAAAAACTTACTCAGGATCTTCTGG
>CAZUPJ010000166.1:0-3953 GCA_964622185.1 uncultured Treponemataceae bacterium | reverse complement strand
GCATAGGAAAAGAGTTTGCAACAATACAAATCCAAAAAATACCAAAACAAAACATCAGTGCCCAGAAAATGTATACGAGGTGGTCGCCTGTGAGCCCTAAACGCATAACAAGCTCTGCGAAAATAAATTGAGCGGCAAGAACAACAATTACCCCAATAAGTGAAATACGAATCATGCGTTTTCTGCCCCACTTGTTTGCAGCATATCCCATAGGAATTGCAAAAATGGCAGAAGCAATTGCAACCATACCAGCCGCAAACGCCCCAAGCCCCATTGAAATATCGAATGTTAAAATGCTGTATTCTGCAACATACGGAACTAATCCTTGATATGCCATAAACCACAAAAAGAGCGACAAGAGAACAAAGAAAGCACTCCTATCTTTTTTGCCATCTTTACCTGTAGCACCTTTTAAAACGTATGTTAAACTTTTAATAAAGGGCATTTTTTGTTCATTTTCGCCATTTCCATCGGCTTGAGAATTTTGAATATAACCCGTTGACTTATTTTCTTTTACAAAAACTAATAACATAATAGCGGCAAATAAAACCAGCACACCTGCTACAGGAAAAGAAAGTGCATCCTTAGTTTCACCCAAAAGCGGAAGCACCATGTCTACATCCATAAGGCGAGCTAAAAACAGTGTCCCTACTATACCTGCAATATTTCCCATAGTGTTAATTACGCCATTTCCTTCGCTTCTGTGCTCTGGTGGAACAACGTCTGGCATAAGGGCAACAACGGGGCCTCTAACCGATTGCTTGGCAATATTTAACAAGGCAAGTATTACCACAAGAGCTACAAAAGAAGTACGTGCGGCATACGGTATTAAACTAAAAAATAGTGCAGAAAGAGGAAGTAGAACAATAATCCACGGCATACGTCTGCCTATTCGAGTGCGAGTTTTATCAGACCAGGCAGAAACAAGTGGAATTAAAAATATTGCTAGTGTATTATCAAGAGCCATAAACATACCAACCAACCACTTGTATGGGATATATTGACTCAAAAATATAGTAACATAACTATCATATAAGGGATCCATAAGCCCCATGGTAAAGAAACCCGCACCAATCAAAAAGGTTATAGGTAAGTATTGTTTAAATCCATCATTTTTTTCTGTCATTTTATTAAATCTCCTGTTTATGGCTATTTTGTCATAATTCCTATTTACAAGTGTAGCACGGTTTTGCTATAATTACAACATGAATAATACAATTTTACAAAGTGCTAACATATTTTCTCATGCTAAAAAGCCTTATTTATTTGCACATCGCGGGGTTTCTTCACTAGCTCCAGAAAATACACTCGCAGCTTTTAAAAAAGCAAAAGAATTGGGCATTCCAGGCGTCGAATTGGATGTTCACCTCACAAAAGATGGACAGCTTGTAGTTATTCATGATGAATCTATACAAAGAACAGGCCGTTTAGTCATACCAGAAACGGGTGAAATAGAAAATGCCCCCGATATAGAAATAGAAAACACAAACTATGCAGATTTACTCAAGTATGATTTTGGTGTGTGGTTTGGGAAAGAGTTTGCTGGCGAAAAACTCCCCCTTCTTTCTGAAGTTTTGGATGTTTTGGCAACAGAAATGTACGCCGATATTGAAATAAAAATTGAAACATTAAATGTAAAAGCGGTTGCAAAAAAAACTGCAGCAATAATAGCAGAAGCATTACAAAAGCATCCCGAAAATCCGAATAGATTTTTAGCATCGTCGTTTAACCCATTGGCAATACGAGCGTTTGCAAAATACAGTGATATCCCAACGGCACTCATTTACGATAATAACCCTAAATCCAATTTTTGGGTACGTAGAGCTAAAGGACGCATTGTATGTAAACCCACTGTGTTAAAACCATGCTGGAAAGATTTTACAGGAAAAGAAAAATGCGAGGTATGGTGTTGGACTGTAGACGATGCACAAAAAGCAAAAGAATTGCTTTTTAAAGGCGTGAAAGGAATTTGTTCAAATAAACCACAAGATATAATAAATTCATTGTAGAAATATGCCGATAAAGTAGAAACTTGTTTTTTATTTTTATTAACACAATGGCGGCATCACATGAAATCTCTTAATCGCTTATCAGTAAAAACACTTATACTCAGCATTGTTTTTACACTCATTTCGGCCTTTTTTATTATTCAAAACAATATAAAATCAGCGAACATTGTTGCAGATTTTTATGCAAATATTGTAGAGCAAAATATATATTCTTATATTTATATGTCAGAAACGCCCGAAACAATTTTTCTTTCAAGTCCGAATGGCATTACACAAGAGCAATTTGACAGCAGTGCCAAATATATCTCAAATATTAAACCATTTCTATTTCTATTTGTTTCACCAAAACAAACAGTTCAATATGTCTACCCATCTAAAGACTTTTCCCATATGATAGGCACAAACGGTTTTTTTTCAGATAAAGAAGCCCGCTTAAGCCAAATTGCACTTTCAACAAACACTACCGTTCAATATGTATATAATAGCACAAATGCTCAAGACAAATGGCTTATAATAAAAAATCCAATCACAAAATCAGCACAGATACAAGCAGAAGAATTTTTAGGCTTTGTTACAATTGGATTTTCTCTTAATAAATTTATTGATACCATAAGGCTCGAAAACATAGAAAAACTGGGCTACAACTATCAACTAAAATTAATTGAAGATGAACAAGCCATACTTATTGAACGGAATAAGAACTATATAGATACGCTTTCAACACACCGCACAATAAAAATTGGCGGAACGGAATGGTTTTTTTCTATAAATACTCCGTGGTATAAACTTGTTAGGCCACTTTCTTTAATTCTTATATTCTTGTCATTACGATTTTTCTATTATGCATATATTTACTTTAGAAGAAAAAAAATAAGCCAAAAGAAACAACTAAGTTACGAACTGTATGTGGATTCTTTAACTGGTGTATACAACAAAAAAAAGCTAGAAACATTACTCAACGAAAAGAATGCTGCAACACTTTTATACATATCTCTTAAGGGATATGATGAGTTTAAAGAAGAATATGGAAAATCATTTGCAGATGGGCTTTTAATTGCATACTCAAAACGTGTTAAATACAATGTAAAGGGTGGACTTGTCATTCACCTTGGGGAAGAAGAATTTGCAGTATTTCTAGAAGGTGAAATGCCCATCGATGCAGTGTATACCGTTGCAAAACGTATTGTAGATTTATCAGAGCAACCATTTTCAATTATGGGGAAAACTGCTCATGTATCTGCAAAAGTGGGACACTCAACCCTTGGAACTGATTCAACAAAATTTACAGGGTTATTAAATGCCGCAATGGAAAGAGCAAAACATTAATCATCATTTTTACTGATAGTTTTTATTAATTTCCAATCAAAGCCAAGACGAATAAGTGCATCGTTTAACTTGTCGCCCGATTTTCCAAGTCTGGTGAGTTTTTCTACTGATTTTTGGAATATTACTTCAATATCGTTTTCTTGAAAGTACTCATCGAGCACTTCTTTTATAATATCTCGGTTCACTCCTCTTTTTGCAAGTTCTATACTTAAACGACTAGGCCCTTCTGCCTTTGTAATTTTCCTGTTTCTAAGCCATGCCTCTGCAAAACGCCTGTCGTCTAAAAAGCCTCGATTCTCTAGATAATCGAGTGCTTTTTGCATAGCGAGTTTTGAATGCTGCTTATTAAATAGCTTTGTTTCGAGCATAAATCTCGAATGCTCTGTACGAGAAAGGTAGGCAATAGCTTTTTGTTCACAAGCAAATGCGAGGGCAGAATCTATAATGTCGGTTTGTTCTTCTTCTGTTTCAAAAGTTACATCAACATCAATACATTCAGGTTTAACAAGAGATAAATACGAAGTTCTTAAAAAAAAAGTCCCAGAGGAAGTTGCAATTTGCAGAACGTCCTTTGAGACTTGTTTTATTCCAGTTACGGTCAAACGACTAACGTTTACT
>CAZUPJ010000165.1:0-3975 GCA_964622185.1 uncultured Treponemataceae bacterium | reverse complement strand
GACATATACACAATAGGTCAAGATGTTCAATCACTTACAGCACTTCGCAGTGTAAGCCATTTTTACATGAACGCATATGAAACAACGTATGAACTTTGGTACCAGGTGAGAACCATTGCTGAAACAGAACTTGGCTATGTATTTCAGAATCCAGGACAAGAAGGGTCTTCTGGAAAGCGTGGAGCAATGCCAACAGAACAAGGCAGATTTCAACCCGTAACAACAATTAGTTGGCGAGACGCAATAGTATGGTGTAATGCCTTTTCAGAAATTATGGAACGCTCACCAAGTTACACCTATGAAGGAGAAGTACTTCGCAATTCAACCGAAGCTGCACGTATTGATTTATCTACCTGCGACTTTTCTGCAAATGGATACCGTCTTCCAACGGAAACTGAATGGGAATATGCTGCACGAAAAATACAAGGAAATGCAGGAGCAAATAGTTTTATGAGCGGAGCTACAGAATCAGGTGCTGCATGGAATTTTAAAACTATTAGCATGGCATACGAAGAAAGCAAAGTTGAGTTTCTTGCAAATGGTACACCGGTTTTTCAAATGGGTAGTGCAAATGTTGCAACAGCAAACAGTTTACTAGGCCCAAAAAGTAACCCGAAAAGCGGTGAAGCAAATTCCATGGGTCTTTATGACATGAGTGGCAACGTGCTAGAGTTTTGTTGGGATTGGTTTTCCGACTATTCACCAATAATCGATAAAACATTTTTAGGAACCGAAAGGGCAATGCGTGGCGGAAGCTGGAGTGAATATGCCTCTTTTACCTATGCTGCAGATCGATACGCCTACAACAGTGGCGAAGCATATAATTACATGGGCTTCCGATTCGTAACAAACGAATTCTAGTTACAATTTACGACCTCCAACAGATTACAAACACAAAGAGGTATGTTTGTTGATACAGGAAACAATTCACTATTTATAACTGTTTTAGTTCAGCGTTTTGTACAACCCAGTTACCATTTTCTTTTACCACTTCTACCGTTGCATAGCGGCCCTCTTCTAAAGACCCAGGGTTTATAAGCACGGTTTTTCCTAAAGTATCAATCGCAAAAGATTCGTGGATATGGCCGCTTACAACTAACAATGGCTCATTTTGCTCAATAAATTCTCGCACCATAGGAGATCCTACGTGAGCACCTGCTGTAATAACATCCAGTTTTGTATCCAGTGGTGGTTGATGAATAAGCAATACAAGGTTGTTTTTATATTCCAATTCTACTGCCATTTTTAAATCGCCAATTAATTCTTCATCGTCCCGTTCAAAAGGCGTTACACCAGTAAATCTTAAAGCTCCTCCACTGCCTGCAAAAATGAGTCCATCAGAAAACACCACAGCATTTTGTACACATACATCGTGCTCATCAAGCGTTTCTACAAAAGAAGGATCGTCACAATTGCCTGCAACACAAAAAAGTCTTTCATGTTTGTTAAGAAGATGTTTTAACGTAGGTATGCCAGATGGAATATCTTTAAACTGTGCAAAGTCTCCCGCAACAAGAACTGCATCGACTTTTGCAAACTCTTCGCCAAGTGCATCAATCATGGTGGTTGCGCCATGAATATCAGATACTATTAAAAATTTCATACCTACTCCCATTACTATTTATTTGGATAATTTGCACATAATTTTTGCTAATGTTATCATATCTTGTGTTTTTCCAATTGTAATTCTAACCCAATCGCTCGTTTTAGGATTATCAAAATAACGCACCAAAAATGAATGCTTTTTTAATACTTCATACACTGCTAACCCGTCAAGACCTGCATTATGTTTTGCCATCACAAAATTCGTAGCAGAAGGAATAACTTCCCAGCCATTTTTTCGTAGCACCTTAGTAAACATATCTCGGTCAAAGGCTATAGTTTTTGCGGTGTCGGCATACTCTTTCCAGTTTTCACACACAAGAGTGCCAAATTTTTGAGTAAAAGCGTCCACAGGAAAATGATTAAAGCTATTTTTAACTTTCATAATGGCATCAATGAGTTCAGGATGAGCAATACAAAAGCCAAGTCTCATCCCCGCAAATGAAAAAGACTTTGAAAAAGTACGCACAATAACAAGATTTTTATATTTTTGCAAAAGAGGTAACGTAGTTTCAGTTGAAAAATCTACATAGGCTTCATCTACAACCAGCACCTTCTCTTTTGGAAAACTTTCTAGCATAGATTCAATGTCGAGAACTGAAAGAGCAATTCCAGTAGGTGCATTAGGATTTGCAAAAATCATACCACCAGAGTTTTCTACAGTAAGCATAGCTTCAGTATCTAACGCCCAGTCATTTTTGAGTGCAATTTTTTTCAGCGGAATATCATAATAATCTGCATACACAGGATAAAAACTATAGGTAAGTTCTGGCAACACAAGCTCTTTATCAGAATCAAAAAAAGTATAAAAAATAAACGAAAGCACTTCATCAGATCCGTTGCCACAAAAAATCATATCTTCGCTTATAGCAAATTCAAGTTTTTCTTTTGATTGCAAAAAACCACCAGACTCATTAAGCATAGCAGCAATTGCTTTTCGCAAACTTACCGATTCAGGATCAGGATATAAGGCGAAATCCATTCCATTCTGTAAAATATACTCAGACAATTTTTCTAGCATATATTTTGGTGGAGCATACGGATTTTCATTTGCGTTAATTTTAATAAAACTACCTTCTGGTTGTTCACCAGGAATATACGGATTTAAAGTATTTAGTCGCTTTGAAAACATATTTTATTTTACGATATGACATAAAAACGGTCAAGCACTATAGTGCAAACGAATAAATAAAAATGAAAAACTTAGCACAATTTTAGAAAAAAACATTGTTAAAAATTAAAAAATTTGCTATACTTTTTTTATGGCGACAAAAAAAAATCTCTTATCGATACTTGTGCTGTTTGCACAAAAACAAAATAGTCCACATGTGCATTTTGCTGAATTTTGTGATTATATGAAGCGTTATGCACAACATAATTTAGAAACGCAACCAGATCTTATTGCATACACATCGAATCCTGAATCAGCAATGCATGACGAAATTGAATCCTTGCAAAAAAATGGTTCAATAATAATAACAAACCCCGAAAGCGATAAAAAAGGACTTATTGTAGTTCCATTTTATGTGGATCGGTATGCATCTCGCTTTAGAGAAATATCAAACAATCCTGCTATTCCATTCCCTATTACGAACGATTTGCCAAAACAAGCACCTCTTGAAATGATTGAACAACACCAAGCATCAATGTTTCTTGTAGACCTTTTAGAAAAAGAAGATTCCGATGAAAAACCACAGGCAGCAGATCCCGAAAACAAACATTTATACGGATTAACCTTTTCAAACAATATTCCAACAATAATTTTACCCTCCACTGTTCCTGTAGCGGTGGTTGTAGAAATTGCACTTGCAAAAATACGATTAATGCTCTTAAAAGAAGAATTTCACGATTATTTTTTAAAACGCTTACGTTTATCAAATTCAGGGAAAGAGCTATCTGTAAAAACATTTTTTACTCAGTTTGTCCAAAAACCAAATGAAACACTTGAATCAATTAAAAATTCCAGTGATTCATTTTATTTTTGGAGTCAATTAGGGTTCTTTATTCGCCAAGACTACGAAAAAGTTACAGACTATACACAAGAGCACATTACAATTTTACAAAGTGTTTCCATAACCGACATAGCAATGGGATATTACAAGAACAAATCTCAACAAACACTTCAAAGAGGTACCGCACTACGAAACCTTGAACAATCGCTCAACACATCGCCTCATTATTTCAATCGAAAGTCAATTGAGATGTTTACAGATACTAGAGGTATTCCCCTATTAGGACAGTATACTCCAGAAGATTTAACAGAATTTTTGAACAATGCAACCACACAAGTTTCAGATGGCGATTTACCAGAACTTTTAACATTTAAAGTTCACACTGGTGAAAGATACTATATCTATAAAGAAAAAGTAATTC
>CAZUPJ010000164.1:0-3980 GCA_964622185.1 uncultured Treponemataceae bacterium | reverse complement strand
CTGCATCTAAGCCTACGATATTATCGTGAAGCTGAGTCATTTCTTTCCACCATGCACCTTGGATATTGTTTTTTAAGGCAATCCCTAAAGGTCCGTAATCCCAAGCACCTGATTGTCCACCGTAAATTTCCGATGACTGAAACACAAATCCACGTCGTTTACATAAACTAACGATTTTTTCCATTGAAATTGAATGATCTTCCATTTTTTCTCCTTCGGCCACGCTGGAAGTGCGGCACCTAAAAAGTATATCATATATGAGGTAACTATGTATAGATGCGATTAAGACATTTAAAAGATATATTGGCGTTCTCCGCCGTAAGCGGGTCGGGCTTTATATTCCCTAACGCTGTATTTTAGTTTTACTAACCTAAATTAGCGTATGTGAAGTGTTTCTAAAAAGGCTTCTAAGCCTTCTGTTACATCGTTATATGTTGCATTAAATTTTCCAGTGTAGTAGGGGTCTGCAATATCTCGTTTTAAGCCAGTGTAGCCCAAAAGTAGGTGCACTTTATGAGCGTTATCGTTTCCTACAATTCGTTTCATATTTCGAATATTTGAAGAATCCATTCCAATTAAATAATCAAAATTGTCTCCGTCATGCTTTGTAAGCTGAATTGACCGTTTTTTTGAATAATCAATATATAATCTGTCTAAAACAGCAGCCGTCCCGTGGTGCACCCTACTACCTGTCATTGCCGAAGTTCCCCTCGACTCAACTATAAAATTGGAGGATAGTCCTTTATCTTCAATCATTTTTTTAAACATAAATTCTGCCATAGTGGAACGACAAATGTTTCCAAGGCACACAAACGCTACTTTTATCATGGGGACAGTATAGCAAAAATCAAAAAAAAGAGAAACTCCCTTAAGGGAATTTCTCTTCCATTGGAGGTGGGGGGAATCGAACCCCCGTCCGAATGAGCGGACCAAAAACGTCTACAGGTTTATTGGTGCGAGGTAGTTGTCGGGAGACGGTGGCAGCACCACAAGCATCGCCTCCTTATTCTGGTAAAAGTCCCTTGCGAAAACCGGACGATCCGCAAAGCAAGCCCTGATTAACGTCAGGGCTCCAAGTCGTTCAGAGCGGCACAACTTGAGCCCCGCGATTATGCAGCTAGTGCGTAATCGTTGTAATTGTCATTATTGGCAATTATAAGTTTTGTCTGTTCAGAGGAAAGACATCCTCACCTGCAGTTTAAAGCCACGAAACACACCCGTCGAAACCTGTGCACCCCCTAAATAAAGGGTCAGGTTTGTAATTGGTTTTCGTAAACCTTACTGTAGTATAAATATACTATAGTTTTATACAAATAGCAATAGAAATTAATTCCCAATTAGGAATTAAAAATTGCCTAAAGCTGCTTTAATTCTTTCAATGGCCTTGTCTTCACCAAGGGCTAAAATAGAACCAACTAATGGTGGTGAAACTCTAGAACCAGTTACAGCCATTCTAAGTGGCATCATAAAGTCTCCAAGTTTTACACCAAGTTTTTCAGCATATACTTTAGCCAATGCTTCTTGTGCTTCGTGGTCTAAGTCACTAAGTTCTTTTATAAAATCAATAGAAGATTCTAATACTTTTTTAGCACCCTCAGTATCTAGTTTTTTTGGAGTTAAAACATCAACACTTGGAGCTTGAACATTTTTAAACAAGAAGCCAACCATTTCAGCAGAATCACTTAAAAAGTGAAGTCTTTCCTTTATAAGAGGCATTAAATCTTTTAACTTTGCCATAATATCCTCGTGGCTTAGGTTTTCAGCACCTGCATCAAGTGCAGATTTTGCAATGCAAAGCTGTCCGTTTTTATCATACTCAATACCAGAATACTCGCCACCAACCTTTGGAGCAGGAAATTCTTCAGATGCTTGAATTGGAACTGCTGCATCTCCTGTTTTTGTAATAAAAGGAAGAAGTTTTTCTAGTAGTTCATCATCGCTCATTAAGCGCATGTATTGACCGTTAAACCATTCAAGTTTTTTATAATCAAATACAGCTCCAGCCTTATTTAAGTGTTCCATTGTAAATAATTTTTCAAGGTCTGCCATTGGGAAAATATCTCTTCCCTCTTCATAAGAACAGCCAAGCATTGCAACATAGTTTACTAATGCTTCTGGAATGTATCCCCGAGCTTTAAACTCATTTACGCTAGTAGCTCCGTGTCGTTTTGATAGCTTTTGACCATCAGATCCATTTACCATTGGTAAGTGACAAAACTCAGGGTGCTGCCAGCCAAAAGCTCGATATATTTGCACGTGTAGAGGAGTTGACGGAATCCATTCTTGAGCACGCATAACATGTGTAATTTTCATGTAGTGATCATCAATTACATTTGCCAAGTGATATGTTGGAAATCCGTCTGTCTTTAAGAGTACTGGATCTGGGCTAATATCTTCATTTTTCCATTCAATATCGCCTAAAAGTGCATCATGAAATACGGTTGTACCTTCTAGTGGTATCTTTAAGCGTATTACATAAGGCTTTCCTGCTTCTAAGTTTTCTTTTACTTCTTCTTCGCTTAAATGCCGACAATTTCTGTCATAGCCTGGAGGCATCTTATTTTTTTGTTGTAAGGCTCGTATACGGTTTAAGCGCTCTTCATCGCAAAAACAATAGTACGCTTCTCCCTTTTCAATAAGTTCCATTGCGTATTTTTTATATAAATCGAACCGTTCAGATTGTACGTATGGACCGTATTCACCACCTTTTGGACCACCTTCATCCCACTGAATGTTTAGCCAATCGAGGGTATCATAAAGGTTTTGAACATATTCTTCACCAAAACGAGTTCTATCGGTATCTTCAAGACGTAAAATAAACTTGCCACCTTTTGAGCGCGCAAACAAATAATTAAAAAGGGCGGTTCTAACCCCGCCGATGTGTTGCATCCCTGTTGGGGATGGGGCGTATCTAACTCTAACTTCCATAACCTCATTATAGTAATTATTTATGTTTTTATCAAGTTTTTTTTATTATTTATGCAGCTTTTAATATGTAACTTTTACCATTTTAGTTTTTTATACATGTACTATAGGTCTTTTTTTTATTTTGCTTGTACAAAATTTAAAAAATTAGTATAATTTTTGTGGAGTTTATTTATAGATGGATTTTATTCAACAAGATAGCTTATGGGGTCTAGCCTCTGTATCTGCTTGCTTTTTTTATAATGTTTTTGCATTACAGTTTTCAAGAAGAATATTAAGGGATTTTACAAAAAAGACTGTATTAATACCAATATGTTCAGTAATTAATACTATTGCAGTTGTGGTATATGTATCATTTAGAATTCCTTTTCCTCTTTTGTTTTTTTCAGGTGTATGTGTTTTTTTTATTGAGTTTTCAATTTTATCAAAAGCGAATTTTCAACAAAAACTATTTGGTGCTTCTGTCTTCTTTTTTCATATTGGCACAATTCATATATTAGTATTGATCTTGCATGCTTATATTATTAATACTTCGATTATTGACTTATTTTTAAATGCAACTACATATTCTCAAACGTGGTGTTTAACATGTGTAATACTGTTTATTGTTCTTTTTATTGTGCAAAAAAAAATATCAATTTCTGATTTAAAAAGAGTCTCTTGTGCAAAAACATATACAAAGTTTTTAATAATAATTACGCTATCAATACTAGCTCTTCTTACACTTGAATCTTTTTTAATTCTAAGATCAGAAGAAGTTGCTGTTGCTTCCTTTGTTTCATTGGCAACGATCTTTTTCACGACTACTATTTTTTATTTCTTTTTTCTTTACTCAATTAACTTTATAAATATGCATGTGTACAAAAGAAAAAAGGATGCTGTACAAGATTCTCACGCACAGTTACTTATTGAAAAACAACGAATTGAACAAGAAATAACACGAGATAGTTTAACTAGTCTTTATACTAAAAAGTTTGCATATGAAATTTTGGAAAAGCTTAGTACCACAAAAGATGCAATGTATGCAGTTCTCTTTATTGATTTGAATGGATTAA
>CAZUPJ010000163.1:0-3988 GCA_964622185.1 uncultured Treponemataceae bacterium | reverse complement strand
TTGCTAAACAAGGAAACTATCTAGAAGATTCTTCAAGTGCAATAAAAGAAATGAGTGAAAACATTTCTTCTATTGATAGAAGCACCGTTGCAATGAGTGATCTCGTAAGCAAATTGGTAAAAAATATTGAAGAAGAGCACAGTTATATTCAAGAGTCAGGCTCAAAACTCCAAGATGTAAGCAGAAGCTCTGCATCTCTTATAGAAATAAATGAACTTATTGCAAGTGTTGCAGAGCAAACAAATCTTCTTGCAATGAATGCTGCTATTGAAGCTGCACACGCTGGAGATGCAGGGAAAGGTTTTGCCGTTGTATCTGATGAAATCAGAAAGCTTGCAGAAACAACCTCGAACCAATCAAAAAATGCAAGCAGCGTAATTGCTTCTATCAAATCGCTCATTGAAGAAATTGTTCAATTCTCAGAAAAATTAAATGAAGCTGCAAACATGACCTTGGGTGGAATAAATCAAGTATCACAAATTACAGAAGAAGTTAAAAATGCTATGCAAGAGCAATCTATTGGTTCTAGGCAAGTATTTGAAAGCATGGTTGGAGTTGATGAAGTTACCCACAAGGTAAAAGAAAATTCACAAACTATTTTAAGTATTGCACAAAAAACAAAAGAATCTAGCGAAGCATCGACTGCACATTTAATGGAACTTATTGAAAAGGTAAAATCCGATGTTGCAAACATAACGGCATCTTCAAACACCATTGTTATTGGAGTTGATTCAGGAAAAGAAAGTATTGAAAACTTAAATAAGTCTGTATCAAACTTTACTATAAAAGATTCGAAAGCGTAAAAAAATAAGGGGCGTAACTTTTTGTTACAGCCCCCTTTTTTCATAATATTAAAACTATTCGAGAATAACACCGCCAACAACAGTAATTCTACCATCTACAGCAGGAGCAATAGGCTGTGGTAATGTTTCAGCATACCAAATAACAATGTCACTCATAAGCATAGATGTATTGTATGAAGCAACCGCTTTTGTTAAAGCTTCATAAGCATCACCACCACCTGCAAGATAATTGTTAACTGCTATTTTATATGTTCTATTAGGATCGACTGGGGATCCTCCAATCAATAGATTTGAAATGCTTCCTTTTTCCCCAGCATATGTTATTGTATAACTTACCTCTTTTGACATTTGAGCCCAACCGCCTGCACCTTGAGGAATTGAACCAATGAAATCAAAGAGTGCAACAACGTCGCTACCTTTAAGGTCTAGTACGTATACATAGTTTTCAAATGGGAGCATTGTTAAAATGTCTTCTTTTGTTACATTGCCTTCTGGTAAAGAAGCACGAATATTACCACCGTTTGTAAACCCAAAGTCAACCGTCACACCGGTTGATGCAAGGTATGCAACTTGAGCATCACTAACAAGGTCTCCAAGTGCAGTTTCTTTTTTGCGGCTAAGTTTATCGCCAGCATCGAACATTTCGCTTGTTACCATTACAACATCTTGTAAACTTTCATTTGCCTTATCTGCATATGGTTTAATAAAAGCTGCCATTTCTGCATCTGGAGGGAAGCTTTCAGTTGTAATTGCAACTGGCATCCAATCGTAGCGTATAATTTTTCCGTCTTTAATAGTAAGGTCCATTTTTCCCATTACCTTACCCCATTCATTTGCACTTACAAGAATAGTTCCATTTTCTTCAACCGCTTTTTCAAAATAGGTGTGAGAATGCCCATCAATAAAAATATCAATGCCATCAACTGCCGCAATAACATCGTTTGATGTAATAAAAGTCTCAGATTCTTTCACTGTTCCAAGATGTCCAAGTGCTATAACAATGTCTACCTTTTCTTTACTTCGTAGCATATCAACCATTTTTTCTGCAACTTCAATTTCATTAACAAAACCTAAGTGTTCAGAAGGGCTAGCAATAACTTGAGTTCTATTTGTTGTTAAACCAAAAACACCTACTCTAAAGCCTTCATAATCTTTTATAATATATGGTTCAACAAAATATTCACTTCCAACCATAATATTCGCTGAAAGCCAATCAAACTCTGACATTCCAACTTGAATAGCTAGTTTTTCATGGGTTCCGTCAAATTCGTGGTTTCCTAATGCAACAGCATCATATCCCATAAGATTATAGGCGTTAATATCAAGTTCTCCACCAAACATGTTTGAAATTGCAGAACCAGTATTAATATCACCTGCATCTAGTACAAGTACGTTTTCCTTTTCTGCACGCACGCCCTTAACAAAGGTGGCTCTTTCTGCAAGGCCTGCTTCACCATCTTTTGCAAGAACTGCCCCATGGTGGTCATTTGTGTGTAAAATAGTTAAAGTGTATTCTGCGTTAGGATCCCTTTGAGGTGCAGTTACACAACCAAAAACCATTGCTACAAGTAAAATAATACCTGCAATACGAAAAGTCTTTTTCATGTTTTTCTCCTGTGCTATAATAACACAATACAAAATAGATAAATTCTGTACTAACAGTACTACTTTAATTACAACACAGAAAGTACTGGTTGTCAATTGGAAAAAGAAAAAAAATAATGAATTTTGCAAGACTTTTAAATGGAATTAACATTATGAAGTATTAATGCTTTCCTTCTACCTCTTCTGCAGAAGGAATTGAACTTTGTGCTCCTTTCTTTGATACCGTAATAGAAGCAGCCTTATTTGCATACTGAACAGCATCTAAAATATTATTGCCATTCGCCAATTGAATGGCAAATGCTGCAGTAAAAGTATCTCCCGCTGCAGTTGTATCAACTATCTTTGCAGGATACGCAGGAATTTTTTTAATCCCAGTTTCTACGGAATTTATCAAAAGGCCCTCGGACCCCAGCGTAACGATAACAATAGGCACGCCTTTTTTACGTAGCTTTTCACTACCCGCCGTATAATCACTCACACCTTCGCCTAGAATTTGAGCAAACTCTGTTTCGTTTGGTTTTATCACATCTATATATTTAAAAAGCTCTTCAGGAAATGTTCTGGGAACAGGTGCTGGGTCAAGAATAACAAATTTACCATATTTTCTTGCTACTTTTGCTGCAGCAATTATAGTATCTACAGGTATTTCCATTTGCATAATAATTATATCAGATTTTTTAATTAAATCTTCATTATCATGAATATCGCTAACCGATAATTTATTATTCGCTCCCGATAAAACAATAATACTGTTATTTCCTTGAGCGTTTACAGGAATCCAAGCAATACCAGTTGCGGTTCTTTCCTTCACCAAAAGTTTACTAACATCTACATTTACAGAACTTAAACTTTTTCGCTCAATTTCTGCAAAGATGTCATCACCTACAGCCCCAAGTATTGTTACTTTTCCACCAAGTTTCCCCACAGCATAAGCTTGGTTTGCACCTTTTCCGCCAGCAGTATATTCCACCTCTGTATCAGCAAGGATTGTTTCCCCAGCAACAGGAATATGATCGACAGTTACAACCATATCAACATTTAGGCTTCCGATAACCAGTATTTTTTTCATGCATATACTCCCGTTGGATTTTTTTATTAGACAACCTCTGGTACTTAATCTTTTTATGACTAAAAATAAGATAGTGCTTATGTACCACTACAAATTATCTTTGGCAATAACCCCAATAACAAATTGCAAGAAACGACATGCGTAATCTCATTATGAGATTACGCATGTCGTTCAGCCCCTTTATTAGGTCGACAATCGCACTTGTCATAAAATTATTCTATATATAAAAATATTTCGCAATAAAATTAATCTTTTAAAAAATATTCAACAGTGGTAACTACTCGTACCGTTTTCTTTTCAGGCAAACCAGGACTTGCATCTTCAATAGAAAACAATCCTTGCGAAGCGCGAACGATTTTCCCAACTTCACTTCCTGAGTCCACAGCAAATTGTCCTGCTGCTTCTCGTGCATTTTCAGTTGCTTCTGCAATCATTTGAGGTTTTACATCGTTAAGTTTTGTAAACAAGTATTGTACGCGTGAATCATATTCATTTTGCAATGCAATACCTT
>CAZUPJ010000162.1:0-3999 GCA_964622185.1 uncultured Treponemataceae bacterium | reverse complement strand
CTTAAATGAAAAAGGTGTTTGTCCAAAATGTGGCTATAAACATTAGTTAAAAAGAGCGATGAGAAAAACCTCATAGCTCTTTTTACAGCGTTACTATTTTATGTTTTGTTTTTTTTCATGTACCTTTAATAATAGCATTGGTATTAGCAAAAGTAGCGAAAATAGAGCCGAGCCTAAATAAATTTCTGGCACTGGAATATTTACCATTTCATTGTATTCATTTATGTATGTTTGATTTGAAGTGCTAATTATGAAGTTACCAAAAAATGGCCCTATGGTCATTGGAATGAGGACGAAAAATATCATTCGAATACCTTGAAATAAACCTACTTTGTCGCTTGGTGTATACTGCCGTATTGCACTTTGTAAAATAATAGTAAAAATAATATTTCCAGTAAGCACAACTACAACGGCGATAGAAACAGCAAAAAAACTTCTAAAAAATACGACACATACTAAACCTATGATGTAGATTGTTAATGCAGGAATAAAGAATTTATCTCGACCATATGCATCAATAAAACGACCTATTATGATTCCAACCGCCGAGGCAATTAGTATGCCAACTGCCAGAATAATACTATATTGCATTGCATCAAACTGCAAATATTTTTCAAGGTAGATTATGATATAGGGCATATAAAATTGCATCCCAATATTAAAAACTGCTAACGCAACAAAAATAATATAGAGATTTTTATGCTTTTTCATAACAGAGGGTTTAAATCCATAGAAAACCGTTGACCAGTACTTTTCATCAGACTGTATACCACTTCTTGATTCTTTTATTATAAAAATGCCAATTATTCCGCTAATAATAACTAAGGTGCCGATCAAAATAAAGAAAACCGCATAACCAAATGCGTCAATTAACATACCTGAAAGTGCAACTACAAGCAACATTGCCAGCATAGGTAATGCAGATAAAATACCCTCGGCATGGGAGCGATTTGTGTCGTCGGTAATATCTGTAACCCAGGAGTTAAAGGCACCATCATTTGATAAAGACCCCATAAAGGTCATAATGCAATCTAAAATAATTGTAACTGCTACGGCGATTGTTGTTATTTGATATACGGTTGAGTTTTTAAAAATAAACGCAATATTTTCGCGAGAAATTGCGGCAAATGCCATTGTGGAAACTCCCCATAAAATGGTGCCCAAACAAATAAAAATTTTCCGTTTGTTTAACTTGTCAGAAAGGGCACCCATGAACAAAGCGGTAAAAGTTGCGGTAATTGCACTTGCAGCAACCATAATTGAAATATGCGTTGTGGTTCCTCCAATATAATTAAATAAGAAGGTATTAAAATACATATTTTCTATATTCCATGCTATCTGGCCTACAAGTCCAAATAAAACGAGTGCGCCCATGTACCCTTTTAATGAACTCCTGCTTTTAGTTTCGATGCTTTTTTTATCCATACTGTTCTCCTTATAAAACTCCGCGTTAGCGGCACATCATGGATGATGCGAATTTGCAATTTTGAAAGCAACGCTTTTGAAACTGCATATGCTAAAATAACATGGAAGTTATTTTAGCATTCCTCCTTTATACCTCATAAAAATGGGTAATTTTTAAATATGTTTCTGCAATTGGCACAAGCGTAATGTTACATTTATTGCCCAATTGTGGCTTTTGTAAGTTATCACAAATACTATTTTTGTATTCTTTTATGTTCACAATTTCAATCCCCTCTACAACTATTTCTAAATGTGCATTACTCTTATTGAAAGGAACACCATCAAGCGTGTCTCTCGATGTTATCGAAAGAATGTTAAGACTTCCATTTTGTAAAATAGGGGATGCATTGTAAGAAGAAGTTGGAATAAATTCTTTATCGTGAAATGGTGCAACTCCTCTTAAAAATCTTTCTTGGCATTCAATTTTTCTAGCCAATAAAAATGCTCCATATATAAAAGAATTGGTTGCATCTGCATTTTTTATAATTTTCATGTGTGGTTTAAGGGTAAGCGAAATAACGTCACCTTCTGCCAAATTGGTAAAAATAGCATGATCTTTTTTTTGTTGGTGTAATTTACTACTCACAATCTCTATGTCGTAATTTTCGGGTAATCTAACTACGAGACTAGTATTTTTGGGAAACGTATTAACAGTGATAGAATAGTTATTTTCAAACGGAAAAATACCACTAAGAAGAAAATCAACCTTTCCTTCTTTTCTTTGTTCACATATATGCCCTTGAATTAATTGTGAAATATAGCAAGTGTGTTCATTATACATAATGCTACTATCAATAAATTTTGGATATCCTTGATGAAAGTTTGCAGCGCAACAACCAAAGTTTGGTGCTATGCCAAAAATATTTGCCTCGTCATTAGTGTCATAAAACTGCCGTTTTGCTTTGTCTGCACGTATTTGATTTGCTTGTGTAACATATTGGTGTGAATTCATTTTGTCATCAAAGAGAGTTGGCAAAACGTTATAACACAGAAATTGATTTTCTTCTTGGTATTTCATATCTGCAGTTAATCGAAACATCTCTGCATAGCTATACATTTGCTCAACTACTGCGCATAACTCAACACCTTGGCATGGAGATGTACCCATCAAATGCTCATCACAGGAATGCATTCTTAAGGCTGTGCCATGGAGAACAAGAATTTTTTGATACCCTTTGTAAGCGTTTTCAACATTGGAATAATCATTTTTAAAGTGCGCTACATAAAATGGATATTTTAACATCATAGAAATGTTTACCCCATGAGATTTCATAAAATTCTTAGTAAAGGTGAGATTATTTGTTTTTATAATGGTTTCTTTTTTTTGAGGTTTTTCTGCTTTTTGACTTTTTTTCGCAAGCGCATTAAGCCATTTATCGAAAATAGTTTTAATAAATGTTATGCTTACCTTTGATATGTATGAAGTCGTTTTTTGTGTAATAGGTGGGTTTAGAAAATAATCTTCAAAATCATACCCGTAGTTAATTAACTTTTGAGCAAGTCGTAATAATTTTTCGTCATTAGTAATTTCATAAACATACTGAATTGCTTCAAAGCATTCAAGGCTTCTCGCAACTGCCCACATGCCAAGAGGTTGGTTGTCTATATTTTCTAGTTTGTAATGAAAATAGGCAGTTAAAAAATCTATTATTTTTTTATCATTTGTAGCTCGATGGAGACTAACAAAGGCTTTTGCTATTACCATTCTCGGCCACCAGTCAATTGAGCGTTTCGAGCCAAAAAAGCCATCTTTTTCTTGGTGGGCAACTATATAGTTACACCATGTATGTACTCTATCTTTTAGTGTATTATCGTTCGTTAAAAAGGCCAAAGGAATTAGTCCATCAAGATAATACGGTCCTCTTTCCCATGCTTCCCCTGTGCCGCCAAGCCAAGCTGAAGAACGAGATAAATCTTCAAAGACGTTTTCAATATTGCCTGACAAACCCTTTTTTTGTGTGTCTAACAATAGTTTGGTAAAGCCTTGTGCTTCAAAACCAAAATTACCTTTTTTTGCCAAACTACTATTCAATATTGCTTCCCTTGCGAAAAAATCTACGCTACATTTTTTTACTAAAAATAGTGTACCACACAAAAAAGCATAAGTCAAATAAAATCAATCTTTATTATAATTCAATTGCTTACTAAGCCTTTGTAAACACATTTTAAATTTGATTTTACGATAAAGCTATAGTATAATGAAATATATAGATGCAAATTCAAGTTTTAAAGTAAAAAAGAGCAGAACTATAATAGACAATTAGGAGTGGCTTATGAAAGTATGTATTATTACTGGCGGTGCAAACGGGCTTGGTTTTGATATGGCAGAACAATTTTCCAAAAAAGGATATGAAGTAATTGTATTAGACATCGCCGAAACAAAAGAGTCTTATGTTGATTATATTAAAACAGATTTAGCAGATCCAAGTTCTATTGAAAATGCTTTTACACAAATTAAAGAAACATATGGCAAAGCACATGTTTTAATAAATAATGGCGCCGTTTCTATGTTTGTAAAAAACATACAAGATGTAA
>CAZUPJ010000161.1:0-4001 GCA_964622185.1 uncultured Treponemataceae bacterium | reverse complement strand
TTATTGTATAAAAATTCAACACTTATTGCAATATCACCAGCAATATACTGCGTATTTCCATCATCATTAATATATTCTTCACCTTGTTCGAATGAAAGAACATCAGTAGATGAATCTTTTTCGCGATATTGTTTGTTTAATTCTGCCATGTAATTATCAGAACAAAAAAGCACTGACAATTCCCAATTATCGTGTTTTCGCTCTTTTAGTATTTCTTCTAAAAAAGGGCTCACCTTATTAAACCACAAAGGATCTTCTATTTCCTCGCAGGCAACATAAATTTCATAATTACTTTTCGGCATGTGATTCCCCTTTTATTTTTTTTGCCTTAGGTTTAGTTTCCCTTGATTTTACGTCAGGTTGTTTTTGCTCGACTACTACTGTTTTTTGTTCGTTAGATTCATTTTGATCAGGATATTCAATTCTTGAATGATAATATCCCGCCATAATATTTACTAATGCTGATTGTATTTTATTTAAATCATTAAAAGTAAGATTTGCATTATCCATTTGATTGTTTTCAATTTTTGCAGTTACAAGTTTTTTTATAAACTTTTCAAGCCTTGAAACTGAAGGATCTTTTAGCGTCCTGCAGGCTGCTTCTACCGTATCACAAATCATAACAACAGCAGCTTCCTTTGAAGTGGGTTTTACACCAGTATATGAGTAGTCCTCTTCTAAAGCATCTGGATCTGTTTTTTTAGCTTCGTTATAAAAATAATAAATTGTACTATTCCCATGATGCTGAGAAACAATATCGGTAACTTCATCAGGCAAATGTAATTGTCGACAACGCTCAACGCCTCTTTTTACATGATTTCGAATAACCGATACAGAAAGTCTTGGATTTATTTCGTCATGCTTGTTGCCATCGCGTTGGTTTTCTACAAAATACTCAGGTTGCTCTATCTTTCCAATATCATGATAATATGAACCAACTCGAGCCAATAATCCGTTTGCACCAATTTCATTACAAGCACTTTCAGCTAAGGTTGCTACAAGCATAGAATGGTTATATGTTCCAGGGGCATTAAGCATCATTCTTTTCATTAGAGCATTATTTAAATCAGATAAATCTAAAAGTCTAAAAACAGATGCCGTATTACATATATATTCAAGCGGAGTTAAAAATCCTAATATTAAAATGCCTGAGATAAACCCATTAAGAGCAACCCCTATAAGATTTACAAACATTGAATTGAATGTTACTGCAAAAATCACTTCGAGTATGGTAAGTACAATGATATTTATAAGAGCAAGTGCAAACGAAATGATAGTAAGCGTAATTCTTTTTGTTGCACTTTGTATAATTGCAGTAGCAAAAAGAGAAGAGCATAATGAAAAAAGTCCTGGCACAATAGAAAAATCAGAACCAACCATAATAATAAAAGCCAACAAAAATGATGCTAAAACAGATAACTTAACATCAAACATTATTGTAATTAACATTGCGAAAAATGTTGCTGGTAATATTGTTGTTAGTGCAAAAGAATCTGAAAATGATGGTAGTTTTTTCCCTATAATAACAACACTGTAAGTTATTACCAAGGTACTTACAAAAAAGATTGTTTCTTTCAGCTTTATAGATCGTCCCAATACTACTGGAGAAAAAATAAAGATGGTTATAAAGCAAAACAATACCAAAAATAAAAAGGCATTCCCAAAAGCCCTAATATCTATATAGGTTGGGGTTTCTGCCATTAATGTAAGTTTTGCATATTGTTCTTCTGTTATGGGAAAACCTTTTTTAGTTATTTCTTCGCCTTCTAAAATAGAGATACTTTCATTCACCCCTGAAGCCTCTAGTGAAAACTCTGCAATTATAGATCTATCAGCTATTTGGTTTACAGAATACTCTGATAATGAAAGTGAGACTACTGTTTGAGAAGTTACAACATCTATAAACGAAATTACGAGCATTGCTAAAAAAGCAATAATTGATACAACAAAAAAAGATTTATGTATATTTGCAAAAGACTGTGTATTTTTCCAGATCTCTTTTCCTGTATGTATAAAATTATTCATTATCTTCATATGCCTGTACAATTTTCTTTACCAATGCATTTCTAACTACATCGTTTGAATTAAAATATATGATCTTTATTTCCTCTATGTTTTTTAATATTTTTACACTTTCTTTTAAGCCGGATTCAACATGCTTTGGTAAATCTACCTGTGTTAAATCTCCTGTAACAAATACTTTTGAGTTTTCTCCCATTCTGGTCAAAAACATTTTCATTTGTTGTTTTGTGGTATTTTGCGCTTCATCTAGTATAATAACGCTATTACTCAGAGTCCGCCCTCTCATATACGCAAGCGGTGCTATTTCTATTATTCCTGATTCTACCATTTTTTTTACGTGATCTCTTGGTAATAACATTTCCATCGCATCGTACAAAGGACGTAAATAGGGGCTTATTTTTTGCTCCAAATCGCCTGGCAAAAAGCCCAAACTTTCCCCAGCTTCTACAACCGGTCTTGTAAGAATTATTTTTGACTTTTTTCGTTGTAATACAAGATTCAATGCTTCGGCTACCATTAAAAATGTTTTTCCTGACCCTGCAGGTCCAACACAAAATACCATATCGTTGGTGCGCAGACTACTTACTAAATCTGCCTGACTTTGTGTTTTAGGATACACACTACATTTTCCCATGGGAATATGAATACTTGCCTTTGAAAAATACTCCCGTAATTCTTTTTCTGATAAATGAATGTTTACTACGCCAGTATTTAAAATTGATTCCACCAAATGCGAATCTGCGGCATTTCCAAATTGCACTTCATCCATAAGCCTGTCAATAATATGCTTAAAACGCTCACATGTAACAGAATCTTCTTCACTTATAGAAATTTCATTTCCACGCGTAAATATTTTCACACCAAGATGTTCTTCAATGAGGCTTATATTGCTATCATTACTGCCGCAAAGCCGAACTAACACATCGTTATCAGGCACGACAATGGTATACACTGATTCCACTTTTATAATTGTAACGCTATTTTATGCTTTCAGTCAAGGGCAAAACTGAAGTTTTTGATATGTTTTTACATTATTCGCTGCGCATGTGTACAAGATACTGCTTTATTAACAACAGTACCTTGATACAACTATATATCAATAGAAAAACTTGATACTGAATTATTTAACTGCACAATGCTTTCTTTTGCCTTATCAACTCCTGTAACAATACTATTTGTGGAAGTTGTAATTCTTTCCATATCGGTTCCAACTTTTTGTATAAGATCCATTATATGTTTTGAAGAATCCTCGGTTGAAGTTTTTGTCTTATGTGACGTATGTAATATATTTGTAGAGCCAGCTTTTATATTTTGTGTAATTTCATCAACCCCGACCATACTTTCGAAGACTTGTCTTGAACCAATAGATTGTTCTTGCATTGCATTTTTTACTTCTTCAGTTATTTGAGAAACTTGATTTATTCCTGTTAATGTCATATTTGCAGCTTCGTTTAATTTTTCAGAAAAATCAACAATTTCTTTAATAAGAGCACCAATCGAGGCAATTACATTGCTTGCATTTTTAGACTGATTAGAAGTTGTTTCGGCTAGCTTTCTAATTTCGTCCGATACAACGGCAAAGCCTTTTCCTGCATCGCCAGCATGAGCAGCTTCTATAGCGGCATTCATAGCTAGTAGATTAGTTTGTTCTGCAACACTTGCAATAAGCTCGTTAATTTCTACAAGGGAGGCAGAACTTCTACTTACATCCTGAAGTTTTGATCCTGTCTCTTGAATATAGCTATGTTCTTCTTCAATATTTTTTACCAGTTTACTAACAAGTCCACTCATTGCGACCGTACTTCTATCAATAGAAGAAATGTTTTCGCTCATTTCTTTTATAGCACTGGAAGAATCTTCTAAGTAATGACCTTGCTTTTCAATTTGACCATTTAAGTTGTCTACTGAGCTTTCAATTTCTGTTACAGAGTTACTTGAAGTGTTCATAAACTCTATAATGCTGTTTGTAATTAATCCTA
>CAZUPJ010000160.1:0-4038 GCA_964622185.1 uncultured Treponemataceae bacterium | reverse complement strand
TTTGATTGAGAAAGCTGATGACCTCCATCATCAAGAATAATAACAATTTTACCATCTTTTGTTTTTACAGGAACCTCAATAGGATCTTTTTTAATAACTTCTGGTTCAATCTGTGCATCATCATCTGGTTTTATAATTACTGGTATTTCATCATCTGGTACAGGTGCAAGTGCAATTTCAGGAACTTCAACTTGTTCTGCTTTTTGTTCTGTTTCAATATCTTTGACTTCTGCATCATGAATGCTAACTATATCTTGTTTACTTGAAGGAACACTTATTAAAAAACTAAAAGCTAAAATAAATATACCACCAGCAAATATTATTGAACTTAATAGAACTATTTTTTTAGTAGAAATAGAAATTCGGGTAGACTTTTTCTTCATATACAAAGTAATAATAACGCTTTACTATGTGCATGTCAATAACAGTTAAAACTCAAAATTTCTAAGACAGGGGTGATTATTTCATGTAAAGCATTTGATAAATTTGAAAAAGCATGATACAATGTTAAAAAGGTAGTTGGAAAAACAGGAGTATTTATGAAAAAAACACTTTCTTTTCGGATTACAAGAATAAGTGTATGTATCCTACTTATAGTTGTAGGTGTAATTGGGGCAGTATTTATTTCAAACGCAAATAGCACCCTCAGCAATAACATAGAACTAAACCTCAATACAACTATAGAAAGTTTAGAACAAAAACTAATAATTGCTTTATCAGCACCACTTAGTTCTATTGCCACAATAACTGAAGTAGCAGAAAAGTCTACCTCTCGAGAAGATTTTCAATCATTACTTGTCTATTTTAAGTCACTAAGTGATTCTATGTATGAAGTGTATTATGTCGACCTTATTCCAAATCCCGATGGCACATCTTACATTTCTAGCAACACAACTGAAGGTGCTCCCGGATGGGATTATACAAGCTTTCCTTGGTACACAGGGGCAGTTGAAGCAAATGGGGAAGTATATTTTTCAGATCCTATACCATCTTGGATAGAAGGCATAAGTCATTTTATTACCGTGTCTCAACTTGTTTTTGACGAAAACAATGCCCCAAAAGGTGTTTCTATTATAATGATGTCAACTAACAACCTGTCAGACATAGCAACAAGTTTAAAAGTTTCCGAAAATTCAGAAAGCTTTTTAATACATGAAAATGGCATAATTATTACCCATAAAAACACAGAAATGGTAGGTACCCACATAGATACAATACCTACTTTTTCACAACAAAATGCCAGCTTATTTACAGGAAACAAGAACATAGACTTTAGTAATGATATTTACACGTGCTCTGTCCCAATCGCTGGGACACCATGGATAATAGTATCTACTGGTCCTATGTCGGATCTTTATAGAGAATTAAGCGCACTAATAATTCAATCGATAGTTGTTGCAATTGTCTTAATAGCATTAAGTTGTTTTATCATTATAGGATTTAGTAAAAAAATCAGTAAGCCTTTTACCGATATTTCAACTGAATGTGAAATACTTTCTACCGGTAATTTTTCCGGAAACTCCCCTGCATTTGAAACTCAGGAAGCCCAAGTAATTGCAGATGGCCTAAATCAAATACGCGAAAAAATGACAACATTGGTAAAAACCCTTTTTATCTCAACCGATACCATAACTTCCGTAAACACCACTTTAGCAGCTTCTACACAAAGTTCACTTGAAAGCGTTCAAAAGGTTGAAACATCAGTTAGTAGTATTGCAGATGACATTATAGGCATTATGAAAGACACCAGTGATGCTGTTGGAGAGATTGAAACATCAATCGGTAATCTTACGGACCAAATAACAAAACAAGGAAGTTTCTTAGAAGATTCATCCAGTGCAATAAAAGAGATGAGTGAAAACATTTCTTCAATCGATCGAAGTACCACTTCAATGAGTGATCTTGTAAATCAATTGGTAAAAAATGTAGAAGAAGAGCATACCTATATTTCTGAGTCAAGTACAAAACTCCAAGATGTAAGTAAAGGGTCGCTTTCACTTGTAGAAATAAACGATCTTATTGCAAACGTAGCAGAACAAACAAACCTTCTTGCTATGAATGCCGCAATTGAAGCGGCTCACGCAGGAGATGCTGGTAAAGGCTTTGCCGTTGTATCTGACGAAATTAGAAAACTTGCAGAAACAACATCGAATCAATCTAAAAATGCAAGCAATGTTATAGCATCTATAAAAAATCATATAGATGAAATTGTTGTATTTTCTGATAAACTTACAAATGCGGCAAATGTAACTATGAGTGGCATTACAAATGTTTCGCAAATTACCGAAGAAGTTAAAAATGCCATACAAGAACAATCTATTGGTTCTAGGCAAGTATTTGAAAACATGGTTGGAGTTGACGAAATTACCCATAAGATAAAATCAAGTTCACAAGATATATTGGGAAGTACAGGGCGCACAAAAGAAACACAGAAAAATTCAACTGCCCACATTATGGAACTAATCAGTAGTATTAAGATGGATATTGAAAATATTGGAAAAACAGCAAGAGATGTTGTTACAGGAGTAAATTTAGGTAAAGAAAGTACTGAAAGTCTTAACAAAGCTGTATCTCAATTTACAATTGACAACAACTAAGCGCAATATTTACAAAAAACTGTTTTCGAAGCATATTTTTTTCTCACTAGCCTTGTTTTTATTTATGAATTTGATATAATAAATATATACCAGTAATTTAAAGGACATAGAGGATGAAAAAATCGTTATCGTTTCGCATTATGAGAGTTAGTCTTATAGTGCTATTGTTAGTCGTATGTTTGTTGGCAACTGTTTTCATAAGCAACGCAAACTCTTCGCTTCGTAGTAGTATTACAACAAATATCGAAGTCACAACCTCAGCTCTTGAAAAAAGCATTGAAGTTGTTTTGGCCGCCCCTATCGATATTACACATACCGTTTCAAACATAGCTACATCCACGCAGGATGTAGATCAGCTAACTACAATAATCCGAAACTTATTCATAATGAATGCAGAAATTAATACTTCTATCACAGATATTTCATATGGGAACAATATACCCCTTACACAAGAAGGCGGATATTATATAACTGGTAATAATTGGGTTCCTCCATCAAATTGGAATCATACAGGAAGGCCTTGGTATAGCGGTGCTGTTGAAGAAAACGGTGGTTTATTTTTTTCAGAGCCTTTCATGGATGATTCAAGAGACGAACTATGTGTAACCATTTCTCAAGCAGCGTATAATTCAGAGAATACACTTTTAGGAGTTACAGTTGTTACATTATCAATCGAAGAATTATTATCTCTCACTTCAAGCTTAAAAGTGTCTGAAAATTCAAATAGTTTTATCATAAACCAACAAGGCATTTTTATAACAAACCCTGCAGATAGACTTATTGCTACAAACATTAGTTCAGTTCCTGCATTAGATCCATACAAAGAGCTTATTTTTTCAAAAGAACATACATTAGAGTTTTTTGGTGGTGACTATATGTGTGCAACACCAATTGAGGGAAGTCCGTGGAACTTAGTCTTTTATGGACCAATGGGAGATTTAACAAAAGAGCTAAACAGTTTTATTATAACTGCAATAATAATAGCAATAGTATCAATAATTGTTGGATGTATTTTTATAACATTATCCAGTAGAAGAATAAGTAAACCGTTCATAGCACTCGCAAATGAATGTGGCGTACTTTCTACTGGAGATTTTACTGGAACATCTCCATCATTTGATACAGCAGAAGCACAAATGATTGCTGATGGATTAAACAATATTAGATCAAGTATGACAAATCTTGTACAATCTATGTATGCCTCTGCAGACAATATTACAAGGGTAAACTCAAACCTTATAGATTCAACTCAGAACTCTTTACAAAGTGCCCAAGAAGTAGAAGGGTCTGTAGGTTCCATTACAGATGATATTGTAAACTATATGAATACTTCAAACGATTCTGTAAACACTATTGAATCTTCGGTTGAAACATTAAACGCTCAAATTGCTAAACAAGGAAACTATCTAGAAGATTCTTCAAGTGCAATAAAAGAAATGAG
>CAZUPJ010000159.1:0-4046 GCA_964622185.1 uncultured Treponemataceae bacterium | reverse complement strand
GTTGTTACCAGTCATACGGGAGCTGCCATTCGAGATATACTACAAATTGTAAAAAGAAGAAACCCAAAGGTGTCAGTTACCATTTTACCATGTGCAGTACAAGGAACGGAAGCAGGAGTACAAATTGCAGCTCAAATAGAAAGAGCAAATATGTTCAAACTGGGGGAAGTTTTAATTGTAGGGCGTGGTGGTGGATCCCTAGAAGACCTCCTTCCATTTTCAGAAGAATGCGTGGTGCGTGCAATTGCTGCTTCAAATATTCCCGTTATTTCTGCTGTTGGACACGAAATTGACTGGGCTTTAAGCGACTACGTTGCAGATAAAAGGGCTCCTACCCCATCGGCAGCAGCAGAACTTGCAGTTCCTCTCTTACAAGAAATGTATGATAGAATTGATTTTAGCTTAGCTCACCGCTTTATACAAGAAAAAATCGATCGACTTAGAATTCTTACAAAAAGTTTTTCAGCAGAAAACTTTGAACTAAAATTTAGAACAATTGAACAACCACTTTTACAACGCTTTGACGATGCTAAAGAAGATTTATTAGATTCCATACAAAATAAAGTTGTTGACTTTCGCCATAGATTAAACTATGCAGAACAAATACTTGAAGAAGCAAATCCACATGCCATTTTAGAGCGTGGTTATTCGGTAGTACGCGAAAATGAAAATAAAAAAGTAATTCGAAGTGCAAAGGATACTCAAAAAGGACAGCAACTTGAGGTCATTTCATTTGAAGGCACATATACGACAACAGTAAACTAGGAGAATACAATGAAGAATTTTGAGGAAAATCTACAGAAACTGGAAGCGTTGGGAACCGACATCAAACGCAACGATATAAAACTTGAAGAAGCATTAAAAATATTTGAAGAAGGTATAAAACTTGCCAAAGGCATGGAAAAAGAACTCGACAAAATTGAAAGCAAAATTCAAATACTAATGAATCAACCAAGCATCCCAGAAGATAAACCTGAGTTAGACCTTTTTTCAAGCACCGAAGGATAGGTAGTACATTGTTTAAATTTGAGTCGAATCGGCAAAAAAAGCCAGGTATTGTAAAAGCACTTCCTCCTAACGTTGCCAGAAAAATTGCCGCAGGTGAAGTAATAGATAGACCCAATGCCGTTTTAAGAGAGTTTTTAGATAATGCAATAGATGCATCTTCATCGAGAATTATTGTCGAAATAGAAGGTGGTGGCATTGATTCAATACGTGTTGTTGATAACGGTTGGGGAATGTCTAAAGAAGACTTAGAAGTTTGTGCACATCCTCATGTTACCAGTAAAATTCAAAGTGAAGATGATTTAGAAAATTTATACACACTCGGCTTTAGAGGCGAAGCTCTAGCATCAATTGCAGCAGTTAGCCGTTTAAGCATAGCAAGTGCACGCAATGGAAATGCGTGGAAACTCGATTCATATATTGATAATAAACACATAGTAGAGCCATCAAACATTGCGGAAGGTACCATTGCATCAAGCAAGTCTCTTTTTGAAAACTTTCCAGCACGTCGCCAATTTTTAAAACGTCCACAATCTGAAGGAAGCCTTTGCAAACAAATATTTATTGAAAAAGCACTACCCTTTACCCATGTGGCTTTTCGCCTTGTAATGGACGGAAAAATTAGGCTAGACCTTGCAAAAGATCAAAGTTTTTCGCAGCGGTTCACCTCAGTTCTCGATATGAAAGACAAAAAAAAACTTTTTTACGAAGTAACATCTGAAGATGAAAAATGGACTGTAACCGTTATACTTGGAGAACCATCTATTTTTAGAACTGACAGAAAACACATGTACATATTTGTAAATGGCCGACGCGTGAATGAGTATGCCTTTTTACAAGCAATAGATTATGGGGCAGAAGGATTTTTCCCAAATGGCACACATCCTATTGCCTGTTTATTTATACAAATAGATCCAGCTTTTGTAGACTTTAACATTCACCCTGCAAAAAAAGAGGTGCGATTTAAAGATATTTCAAGCGTACACCGCTCAGTAAGTTCCTTGGTAAGAAATTTTTATAAAGATTTTTCCGTAAAAGGTATGTTAGAAGAAAAAAATGGAAGCGTAAAAAAAGAAAGTATACAAGCTGAGTTTACCTACCCTTCTGAAAATCCATTCAGCGATTTTAGACAAAGTGGCGAAAAAGAAACCCCGTATAAAAAAACGACTCCCTCTTTTACAAGTTCTTCATCGGGTTTTTCACAAAGCCAAAAAACCTATCCAACATTTCCAAGCTACTCTGAAAAAAAGTATAGTTACGCCAATTCAGAGTACAATAATAGCGAACGCGAAGACAAAGAAAACTTTCAAATAAATATTCCTACCAAAAGAAACTTTCGCTATATTGGTACAGCACTTGATGTTTTTTTAATTGTTGAAAAAGATAATGAGCTTTACATGGTTGACCAACATGCAGGCCATGAAAGAGTCCTTTACGAAAGTTTTATGAAATCTTCAGGAGAAAAACAAAAGCTATTAATTCCGCTCGTTATTGAAACCATGAGTAACGAAGATGACGCTTATTTAACAAGTTTACAGCAATCACTGGATAAAGCTGGTTTTTCCGTTACAAATTGTTTAGAAGGACGATGGGAAGTAAGTTCTGTTCCCATAAAATGGCAAGGAACAGAAGAAAACTTACAAGAAGATTTACTTGAAAAAAGGCTAAGTCCAAATGAAATAATACGAAGTCTTGCAGCCAAAACAGCCTGTAGAAGTGCAGTAAAAGATGGGCATATTTTAGACCCTCAAACTGCAGAAAATCTTTTAGAGCAAATATTTGCACTCGAAGACCCTCACTGCCCTCATGGACGCCCACTTTGGACAAAAATAAGCAAAGATGAACTTTTTGAAAAAGTAAAGCGAACATAAAATGGTTCAATTTACAGCCTCTGATGCAATACAAGCACAAAGAGGTATGCCATCTCATGCCGGTTCCGGTCTACGCCCGTCAATGGCATTCGTGCCACTATCTCTTTGCTGCGAATAATATATTCTGAAATGTGGCTGTTAATTGAATTTGGAAACAAACTGTAATTAACAATGGAAACTATTCACAGTACTTTTACAATATCTGTACTTGTCCGTGAATAGTATTATTAAAAACTGAGTGGCTTACCACTCAGTTTTTTTACTTTGCTCTAAATAAATTTCCAACTAAATAGAACTCAGTAAAGCATTTACTTCATCTTTTTTATATGAAGCATCTTTTGTTTGCAATGTAATTAAATATCGCTCTGCACTATCATTATCTTCAAGAGCAATACACACCTTTGCAAGTTCTAAATATGCCTCTAAGTTATTTGCATCACGCTGAATAACTTCTGAAAAAACCGTTTTTGCATTATCATACTGACCAGAAGAAGCATATGATGTTGCAAGATTCATGCGAACAGTATCGTTACCTCTATCTATTTGTAAAGCACGCAAAAAGTATGTAATGGCATTTTCATAATCTTCTTTTGTAAGGTAAGCTGCTGCAAGGTTGTTGGTAGCCTCAAAACTATTTGCATCTAAACTAACCGCATGTTCTAAATATGGCAACGCTCCATCAGGATTACCTAAATCTAAATAAAGTTTTCCCATATTAATATTTGCTTTTATATGATCTGGTTCAATTTGAAGCACCCGAGCATAAGAACTAACTGCCCCATCAAAATCTCCCAGTTCATCTGAAATTAGACCATAGTTATAAAGGAAGGTAGCATTATTACCCTCATTTTCGACAGCCTTAGAGGCATAGGTAAGAGCATCATCATATTGTTCTTGAGCATACAATGCTATCGATAAGTTGTAGTTAGTAACAGCATCATTTGCATTATAACTAATGCCTCGTCTAAAATATTCCTCCGCTTTTTCATTGTCATTTCGACTTAAATATATTGATCCAACTTCAAGTAACGCATTCAAATTAGTAGAATCTATATCTAAAATCTTTTCATAAGAGCTAATAGCACCTGAATAATCAGTTTTGGTATTTAGCATACGAGCCAATTGAAGCCATCCATTAATGTAGTTTGGATTTGCATTTACAGACTTTCT
>CAZUPJ010000158.1:0-4048 GCA_964622185.1 uncultured Treponemataceae bacterium | reverse complement strand
AGTGAAATTAGTATTAAACGTCGCCTATATCGATCTGGAGAAGGTGAATATTTTATTAATAATCGCCAATGTAAGCTCAAAGAAGTGCGTGAACTTTTTTGGGATACAGGGGTAGGGAAGGTTGCTTACTCTGTAATGGAGCAAGGTAAAATAGACCAAATACTTTCAAGTAGGCCTGAAGACAGACGCTATCTTTTTGAAGAAGCTGCAGGAATTACACGTTTTAAAGCAAAAAGAGCAGAAGCAGAGCGAAAGTTAGCACGAACGGAAGAAAACATGAAACAAGTTGAAGGTATACTTGTTGAAGTAAAACGTTCCTACGATACCTTAAAAGTTCAATCAGATAAAACAATAGAGCATCGGAAAGTAAAAGACGAAATATTTGAACATGAATTAGATATTCAGCTTTTGCGCTTAAAAAACTTCACGCAAGACAAAAGAAATCGTGATGAAGATTTGAAAAAAATTACTGCGAAAAGAGATGGTGTACAAAATGAAATTGATGCACTGAATGCGGCACTCAGTGCACACGTTGATGAAGTTGACGCAATGGAAGCAAAGCTCATTGAAACGCAACAAAAATTTAACGGACTTGGTATAGAAGAAAGAGTTAAGTCTGAACAACTAAGACATTTTGAAGAAAGCCGTAGTTTTGCAAAAGAAAAACTTAAACAAATAGAAATTAAAAAAACAGGTATTGAAGAAAGAATAGAAATACTCACTGAAGATGTAGATGAGCAAGAAGGATCATTACAAGAATTAAATCGCAGGCTTTTAGAAATTACAAAAAATATTAAATCCTTTGAAGAAAATATTTCTATTTCTGAAGATAGAATTCTTGAAAACGATAAAAAAATTGTAATTGAAGAACAAGTTATTGAAGAACTTGATGAAGAGTGGGAAAATTTACAAAATCAATTAGAATCAATTACTGAAAATATTGTGACCGAATTAGATGCAAAATTAAAAGATGCAGGCTTTTCAACACAAGGTGCAAAAAAAGCAAAAGACGACCTTTCCCAAATTATTTCTCAGTTAAAAGTATTATCACACGGAAGGGGTAAAATATTTTCGGACTTTGCAAGTATAAATGATCCTTCAAAAGCAGATACAGCTAAATTTGCGAGCTCAGCAGTATCTGCATTTAGTGAAATAGATACACTTTTAGGAAAGCTAGAAAATGCCATTCATGCATTTGAAAATGCAACACCTTCATTTATTGGAGATTTTTTATCGCCAGAAGGTATTATTACACAAAAAAGAGCTATTGATACTAAAATACACGAGAACAGGGCTCAGGTTACTGCAAAGAGAGAAAAAATTGTAGAAATAAAAGCTGACAGCACTGACTTACAAATAAAGCTGCAAGAGTATCGTGTAACACTCGGTAATTTGCGTGTAAATCATGCACAAATGCAAACGCAAATTCAATCAAACGACAATCAAATTAGGTTACTACGGCGAGAACTTGCAAGTCAAGAGGGGGCTTTGAGAGACCTTGAAAATGAGTATTTTGCAGAAAAAAAACGCTTTGATGAAATAGATGAGCAAGTTATAGAAATGGAAGGCGAAATTGCTTCGATAAGGCGAAAGGGGCATGAACTTGCAAAAGAACTTGATGAGCTAGAAAAAACAATTACTATTAGAAACTCAGATGTTGCAGGAAAACGAGATGCCTTAAAAAATTTGTTAGAGACTATTTCTCATCATCAAGTAAAAATTGAAAAATTCCATTTAGATATAAATACAACAGATATTGAAATTAGAAATCTTAAAGATAATTTTATTGAAGTACACTCAAGAGACTTAATGGAATTTGAAGAGCGAATGTTTACCATCACTACGCCTGCAGCTCAGCTTAGAGAAGTTGCAGCATCTTTAAAACAAAAACTTCGCGAACTCGGTACGGTAAACTACATGGCTATCGAAGAGTTTGCAGAGGCAAAAGAACGCTACGACTTTCTATCAAGCCAAATAGAAGACTTAAAAAAAGCACGAGACGATCTGCATCGTATTACAGAAGAAATTAGAGCAGAGTCTACAGAACTATTTTTAGCAACATATAATAAAATTAAAAAGAACTTTCACAATATGTTTCGCCGTCTTTTTGGGGGTGGTAAGGCAGAGCTTCGACTTGTTGACCCACAAAATGTGCTTCATTCAGGTGTAGATATTTTTGCACAACCTCCAGGGAAAAAATTAGAAAATATTGCTCTTTTGTCTGGTGGTGAAAAAACGATGACTGCCGTTGCACTTTTATTTGCAACATATATGGTTAGACCATCTCCTTTTTGTTTGTTAGATGAAATTGATGCAGCCCTTGACGATGAAAATGTTACTCGATTTATTAATACTTTACGTGAGTTTGGAAGTTTAAGTCAATATATCGTAATAACGCATAATAAAAAAACGGTAGCAGGAGCAAGTACACTTTTAGGTGTTACTATGGAAGAATCAGGAGTAAGTAAAATTATTACAATTAGGCTTGAAACCGATGGAAAGGGGGGAGGTAGCTTAAAACTTCCTGATACAGTACCTTTTGAAGAAGAAGACGTAGAACCTGAACAAAATGTGTACATACCGCCACATCCTCCAAAAAGAAATAAAAAAGCTACCGAAGAAAAAAAAGTAGTTGAAGATGATTCTGTTGCCGATGAAGCTATACCGTCAATTGAGTCAGATAGCGAAACACCTATTTTCGAAGATGAGGATAATGGCGTAGATGGATAGAAGAACTATACTCATTATTGCAGCATCTTCACTTTTCCTTTTATGTCTTGTGTTTGTGTTTGTACAAATCTTGGGTACAGGAAAACAAAAAGTTGAACCTGTTACGTATACTCTTGATTTTCCTATTATGCTTCCCGAAGAACCTGGTTATCAAGGTGATTACCTTTATTCACGAGCTCCACGCGATAGATGGACTCAAGAGGAAGTTGATGAATGGTTTGTTGTTCCTGAAGGAGAGAATCTTGAAAGGTTATCTTCTGCAAATGATCAACTGGTAAAAAAGATTTTAGAGGCAGCCCCATGAAACTACTTTTCCTTTTAGTTATAAGCATACTACTTTATTCGTGTGAAAGTACTGATGTGCAAGACCCCGTTATTGAAGATGTTCCTGTGCAACAGATAGAAACAATGCCTGAAGTACTTGATGAAGCATCTACTCCTATGGATATTTCTGGTGATGAAAATAGTGTTGTAGAACCAATTGTTGACAATTTGGCACAACCAAGTACAGAAGAAATCTTTGATATATCGATAGATGAGCCTGTGCCTACATTAATAGAAGAAGCAGAAGTAGTACTGGAAGACAGTGCCGAAATGGTTTTAAGTGACGATGATTTTGATACAGTTGTTTTAGCCAATGAAGATCTCATTGTGCAAGAAATTGAAGTGCTTGAAAGCAATATTGAAGATAGTGAAAATTCTGAAAACAGTTTTATTGAAGAAAAACTGTTGGTAGATGAAGTAATTATCCCTGAAACAACTCTTGGAGAAACAGAAGTGGTGCAAACCTTAGATGAGGATATAAATAATACTGAAACAATTATTACGCCAACAATAACTGAGCCTTCAGGTGCTGACATTCCACTTATTCCGCTAACAGAAGCAACCCCAATTATTGATGATGAGGTAGATGAAGTTCCCCCTCTGTATCAACAGATAGAAACTATTACTGAAAATCTTAATTCTTTCTCGGATACATCTGTTACTGATTTTAATACTGACGTCACACCTTTCTTTGATACCCAAGAGCAAGACACGTCTATTAACATTGTCACTCCGACTGAGCAAGTTATAGAAAGCGTTGTATTAGATAAGCCTGAAATAGAGACGCTAGATACCGATGTAGGCTCAATAGTTTCTGAAAACGAAAATGAAATTCCTCAAGAAGTTACTTCAGAAGAAACGACGCTTACAGAAAACGAAACACAAGAACAGTTAGCACAGGGTATAGTACCTTCGGACACTATGACTACTCAAGAACTTTCCAGCGAAGAAATGGAAACCGTTGTTATTCCATCAGATACTTTGCAAACTGATG
>CAZUPJ010000157.1:0-4071 GCA_964622185.1 uncultured Treponemataceae bacterium | reverse complement strand
GCCAATAATTTGGGTTTTGTTGTAGCTGAATAATTTGTCTTCGAATTTGTGATCAAGGCAAGTTTTTTATTTTGCCTATTTTTCTATTGACCAATTATCCATAATCAATTATCATGTATATATGGCTGTCGTAACAAGTCAACAGATAAATCAATACTACGAATATTATCGTGACACAAATATTATTTTCTCAAGAGAAGTTCTTAAAGTATTGCGCATAGACCCGAGGCAAATTTATATAAAATGTGGTGGGGCTCAATGGGCTTGTATAATAAATTCTGCATCCCTCTTGCAAGCAAAAATAATTGTTGGCACAAAGGGTGGGGCGTATGCATCCATTCAAAAAATAAATACTCCTGTTAGTTTACGTTTTTTCTTTATAGATGATTATGGGAAACCTATGAGTTTGTTTGTAAATTCGAGAGTTGCCGATATTCAGCCCTATATGAATTCGGGGGACTTGGCAATTGCAACACTTGATTACAATGGTAAACCACCCGATGATTTAATTGTGGCTTTGGGTACTCTTTTAGAGGCAAAAAGTAATTATGTAAAACGCTCAGAAGAACGTATATCTATTACACCTGATTCAATGAGACGACTTAATCTCGTAAAAAAAGAAACGCTTGTTTTTATAGACAAGGTTCCAAGAAATTGTATTCTTCGCGATATTTCTTTTAGAGGTGCAAAAGTTCTTATGATGGGCGTTGCACAGTTTTTACAAAATAAAGAAACTTCTTTAAGGATGATTTTTGAAGACCCGCATGAAGTTTTTGATATTGCAGGAAGCGTTGTTCAGGTTGAGAGTATAGAGGGGCGAAAAGATCTTGTTGCGTTTTCTATGAAATTTAATGAACAAACTGTTCCTATTGCATATAAAATGCACATTAATCGTTATTTAACATCGTTCCGACAAAAAATGCTTAATGCAAGTGAAGATGGCATACAATTTAAAGATGATGTTGTAGAAACACCTAAACCGGCTTCACCCGAAGCCACAACTGACAAACTTGTAAAAGCTGATGCCCCGGCTGCTGAAACAACGGATGATGCTAATCCTACAGAACAAGGTAGTTGATATGAGTTATACTAATCCACTTGACAGCTTAGTTTTTATTTCTCTTCCAGATGATTTAAAGCTAGAATCATTTTCAGAATTAATTGATTCTTCTGTAAAGCTTCCTGTTCAAAGGGATTCTTTTGATGAAGAAACCGAAACGTTTTCAATTGAAAACCTTACTTGGGAGCAGATTTTAGCTGGCATATTAACCGTTCTTGCATACGATAAAAAAAATGAGCACAAAAATTATTATCGTTCAATATTGTTATCCGCAAAACCAAATATAAAACAAGAACTAACCGATGCTGCAATTGTAAAAGCAAAGAATGAAGATTTTGATGTTGCAGAAGAAATCTTTCTTGCCTTGCAAGGGATCGACCCTGATGATATGGCAAATATTTTAAACATGGCACTATTTTTTGATCAACGAGCTGACTCTTATAGAAGATCTGGTTTGTTTGAAGATGCAGATGCATATGATGAAAGTGCCTTTATGTATTATAAGCAAGTTATGGAAGCAGAAGATCTTTTGCCTGATGCTTTTTTTAATGCAGGATTCTTTTTCTTAAAACAAAAAAACTTTTTTCGAGCTAAAGAATGCTTTGAAACCTTTCTTACCCTAACAGCAACCTTAACAGAGGAGCAGCGTGGTAAAAGTGGTGATTATAAACGAGAACGTGCACAAGAAATTGTAGCAGATATAGCAAACCGAAACCTTGATGATGAACTTTTTAAAAGTGCGTATGATTTTATTTCTATGGGAGAAGAAGAAAAAGGTTTAGAAGCCATTCGTTCTTTTATTGAAAAAAATCCTACTGTTTGGAATGCGTGGTTTATGTTAGGGTGGGCACTCAGGCGATTAGAGCGATGGGAAGATGCAAAAGCAGCCCTTGAACAAGCAATACAATGTGAAGGAGCAAATACCGACACATATAATGAGCTTGCTATATGCTTAACTGAATTGGGTGAGTTTAATCAAGCTAAAAAATATTTGGCTATGGCTATGCAACTTGAAAGTGAAAACACTAAAATTATGTCCAATTTAGGGTATTTAGCATTAAAAGAGGGAAACATAGAAGAAGCAAGATTGTTTTTTCTTGCCGTGCTTGAATTTGACCCTAACGATAAAATAGCGCAAGAAATGCTCAAGAGTTTAGAGGAAATGGATTAACATTTTTTATATAGTAGGTTTGTAAATGCAAAGGCTTATTGGTGTATAGGTTTGGAGGAAACTTGCAAAAAAACAAATATATGTATATAGCTCTAGGAGGCCTGTTTCTCGTTGTGTGGCTATTTTTTGCTATCAACTCATTTCTTTCTCGGTCTTCAAGTATAGAATCACAAAAAAATGAAAGCGATCTTTTGGAAATTTCAGAAAATAATGTAAACACTATTAATTTTTTGTTTGCAGAGTTTGCTCGTTCGTTATTTATAGGTGCGAGAGGGGTAGAGAAAAATTCATTTGATAAATCTGACTCATCACTTATGGATTTTCTAAAATCTATTGAAACTGAGGGTGACTTTTTATGTGTAAGCCTCGATACTCCTATTGGTGTAACAACGACTTCTTGTGGATATAGTGGAGCTCAAAAAACTATTCTTGACAGGTTGGAGAATACAAATGTTTTTATATCTGATGTATATTATGATGAAGTATACGAACTGAATGTTGTTTCGGTTAGAATCCCGATGCAATATCCCTATGAAGGGCATTATTTAAATGGGCGTATAACAACTACACAACTTTCTGAAATATTTGATAAAAGTTTTTTTACAGCTGGGGGATACTATCATTTGGTTGATGGGAATGGCGTGTATGTAGCAACCGCAAATTCTGGAGTTGAACTTCTCATGGAAACATCATTTTTAGAAGCTTTGCTTGCTTTAAACTATGAAGAGGGACATAGTTCTCAGCAGATTAGAGATGCTTTTTCAGAGAGTAAAAGCCAAGGAATAGCAAAATATTCATACAATAATGAAAGTAGATACATGTATTATCAACCGGTTGGTATAAATGACTGGGTTTTGACAACAATTTTACCAAAAGACGAAATTGAAAAAGTTGCATTGCTTCATCAGAGGTCAGCGTTGTCTCTTACGGTAAATATTATAGCAATTATATGTATAATATTTATTTTTGTGTTTTTTACAGAAAAAAAGGCTCGTGCCGAAAGTCGATTGTTACAAACATCTATTCAAACCTTATCAAACAAAACAAATAAGGCAATAATTGAATGGGATTATGCAAAAAATAAATTATCTGCAGTTTCTGACTATGCTGCAATTTTTGGTCGAGAGCTAATAAGCATTGACATTCGAGATGATATAAGTCAACTTGAAATATTTTGCAAGGATGATGTTGAAACAGTACGCATGGTTTTTGATGCCATTCTTAATGGTGAGCCAATAAAAGGTATTCGATTTAGGTTAAAACATGCTAACGGGGAGTATCTCTGGTGTGAGTATTCATCGACAGTGGTGAGAAGTCTAAAAGGAAAACCTATTAAATCTATTGCATTCCTAGAAAATATTGATGCTGAAGTTAGAGAAAATAAAGCATTGAAAAAGAATGCAGCACTTGATATGCTTACCAACGTGTACAATAAAGCGCATACCGAAATGCTTATAAAGCATGAGCTTGAACATTTGCATGGTAAAACATCGGCACTATTTATACTCGATTTTGATAATTTTAAACAGTTAAACGATACTTTTGGTCATCAAAAAGGCGATGAAGTTCTCAAAGAAACCGCTGAAGGTTTGCAAAGTATTTTTAGAAGTGATGATATTATAGGTCGAATTGGCGGTGACGAGTTTTTTATTTATCTCAAGCATATAGAGAGTATCGATGCAATTGAGCATAAGGCTAGAACTATTTGTGAAACGCTTTGTAAGACATATAGAAAAGATGAAAAGTCTGTAACAATTACATACAGTGTAGGTATAGCGCTTGTTCCTCTACACGGTACTGATTTTGATTCATTATATAAATCTGCAGATAAAGCACTGTA
>CAZUPJ010000156.1:0-4074 GCA_964622185.1 uncultured Treponemataceae bacterium | reverse complement strand
TATTTAACTTCTTTATTGGAATAGGAAAAAAATACACCGTTGCAAAAGAACACGTTTTTGGTCATATTTCTCAATACAAAAAGCGCTCAAGAGTACTTGATTTCTTAAAAGGAATTATTCCCTTTATTTTGTTGAGCCCATTAGATGCAATTGGGGATAAATTGATTTTTAGTAAAATTAGAGCAAAACTTGGTGGTAGAATGGTTGCTGCTATTTCTGGCGGTGGTGCTTTACAACCAAACACAGATCTTTTTTATAGAGCAATTAAGTTTAAGCTATTAGAAGGCTATGGAATTACAGAAGCAGCACCAGTGCTTTCTGTACGTGATGTAAACACACCAAGACCTGGTTGTGTTGGTGTTGTGTATCCGTCAGCAGCAATTAAAGTGGTTGCAGAAAAAGATGGAAAAATTGTTGATGGTATTGGTCTTCCACCAGGAGAAAAAGGATTAATTCTTGCAAAAGGTGATCAAATAATGATGGGTTACTATAAGCGAGATGATCTTACAAAAGAAGTTATCGATGAAGATGGATGGCTTAACACAGGCGACCTTGGTATGTTAACGTACGACAATGAAATTGGTATAACAGGACGAGCAAAAGACACCATTGTATTACTAGGCGGTGAAAACATTGAACCTGCAGCAATTGAAAGTGCATTGGTAATCAGTGAGTATATTGAAACTCCTGTAGTTCTTGGACAAGATCAAAAATATCTTGCCGCACTTATTGTTGCGCATAAAGATAATGTAGAGTCTTATGCAAAAGAGAATAATATCGCTTATGATAGTTACGAAAAACTTTTAGAAACGAAAGAAATTATTGGACTTATAAGAGGCGAACTTGATGCTCTTATTGTAGAAGAATCTGGATTTAGACCGTATGAAAGAATTTCTAAGTTTACAATTCTCTCTGAGAGTTTCCAAGTTTCTAAAGAGTTATCTGCAAAACAAGAAATGATGAGGCATAAAATTGTAGAAATCTACAAAGACAAAATTGATCCAATGTTCTCATAATAGGTACTAATTAAAAAATAGCGGCACAAAAGTTGCCGCTATTTTTTTCATGATTGGACAATGACTTAATTATAATATTTACTTCCCATAATGTATATTCTGTCTACCATAAATATGTTTTTAACATATTCACCTACTCTTATGTAGTAAAGCTTATATTTTTTTTACATTTGTACAAAATTGAACTTGATAATTTTTATAAAATAGTGTATAATTTTTCATAAATATGGAGTATGTATGGAACAGTTTGATTGTATAATTATTGGCTCTGGCCCAGCAGGATTAGGAGCTGCTTTTGCGTTATTAGAACACAGTAAAAGAAATAAAATTCTTATTATTGAAAGTGCAAAAATTTCATCGGGAGGATTACGAAATGATTGTAAGATGAATTTCACTTTTCCTGTTGGCTTTCCATACGAATACTGGACTGAGGAGACTGCACAGAAATATCTTACAAGAGTTGAAAAATTTCTAAAGCCAAATATTTTAGACAAAGTAAATGTAGATACGTATACAAAAAGAGCAGAACGCATAGGTGTAAAATTACTCCAAATTAGACAGTCCCATTTAGGAACCGATGGTGGCATTAAACTAATCCATGAACTTACGGCAGAACTAGAAACAAAAGGGGTTGAGTTATCTTTTGGGGAAACTATGCTTAGTGCCGATAAACATAGTCATACAATAAAAACAGATAAAAGAGAAATACAATATAAAAATTTAATTATTGCCCCAGGGCGGCATGGATTTGATTTTTTACGTAATATTATGCATGATTTGGACATTGAATATAGCGATAATAGTATTGATGTTGGTGTCAGAGTTGAAACAAAAGAAGAGCACTACCCTATTGTTAAAGATTATTACGACCCTAAATTTATGTTTCCAGAACAAACAAGAACTTTTTGCACAAACTCAAGGGCTGCGCATGTTGTACAGGAACGCTATACAAGTACGCGAGGCGAAACATATTACAGTGTAAATGGGCATGCGTTTTCGGAAGATAGACCATCAACAGGTCTTGTAAATTTTGCAGTACTGCGCTCTGTTTCTTTTACAGAGCCTTTAGCATCTGGTCAAGATTATGCAGAATACTTAGGAGCTTTAGCAATGCTAACTGGTGGCGGTCATCCTATTATGCAAAGAGTTGGAGACTTTAGACTTGGAAAGCGAACAACTTCTAAAGGATTAAACACCGATTTATATGATTTTGAACCAACTTTAAAAAGCGCAACACCTGGAGACATTTCACTTGCTATGCCTGCTAAATTTTTACAATCAATTTGGAAAGCACTAAAAAAACTTGATACCATTATTCCAGGAATTCTGCATCCAAGTACTATTATGTACTATCCTGAAATTAAATTGTATGCCAACAAACCTATTTTCAAAAATGAATACTTTATGGCAGAAGATGATATTTATTTAATAGGAGATGGTGCAGGAACATCGAGAGGAATTACTGCAGCATGGGCATCGGGAATGAGAGCCGTAGAAGGTATAACTAAAAGGCAGCACTCATGAGAATTACGGGAGGAGCTTTAAAAGGCAGAACTATTGTTTGCCCTGATGGAATAATCAGGCCTGCAATGGATAAAATGAGAGAATCCTTTTTTTCAATATTGGGGCCACTTGAGGGAAAATCTTTTTTAGATATGTTTTCAGGAAGTGGTATTATTGCACTAGAAGCATCTTCAAGAGGTGCTGAACGTATTGTGTTATGTGAAAAAGATAAAATAAAGGTAGACACACTATTATCCAATGTTAAAATGAGTGAGGTAGATTTAGGCAAAAAAATTGAATGTAAGTTTATGGCTGTAGAATTATTTTTGAAAAGATGCAAGGATACATTTGACATTATTTTTTTTGACCCGCCCTTCCCTTACAAATATCATGAAGACCTTGTAAAAATTGTGAGTACAAGAAAGTTGTTAAAGGAAAATGGTGTACTGCTTATTCATAGACCTCAAGAACGAAAAATGTCTGATACCATAGGAAATTTAAAAAAGAATGATACAAGAACATATGGACATTCAATTTTAGAATTTTATGTGTATAAGTAAAAGGATTTGAAGATGAAAGAAGACATAAAAAAAATGATACGTTCTCGCAATCCTACAGGTGGTTTTATAAAAACATCTGATTCACCTCTTACTGCACTTTCTTCAGAACAAAAAGTTTTATTAAATCGTAAGGGTAATGTTATGTTTAACGAAGGAGATGTTAATGCCGCTCAGCGATTATTTCTTACAACAGGGTATTCCGATGGTTTAAGTAGAATTGGAGATGCATATAAAAAAAGTGGAGATGATCTTTCAGCATTAAAATTTTACGTACTTGCACATAGTAAAGCAAAGTCTGAACCCATTATTGAAAGAATAGCACAAGTTGTTTCTACCCTGTTAAAAGATGAAGGAGGTTACGATGATGGTTGAGCTTGAAAAAAATACTATCGTTAATGATATACATGATGACCATGAACAACTTCTTTCTGATCTATCAAAGAAAGCCTATGCACTCTTTAAGGAAGGAAAAATACTAGAATCCAAAGAGATATTTATTGAAATACTTACTATTTCAAAAAATAATAATTACGCACTTGTTGGTCTAGGCGATTTAGAGCGAAAAGATAAAAACTATGCAAAAGCGATAGAATACTATTTACATTGTTTAGAGTTTTATCCTGAAAATAATTACGCATTGTTTGGACTAGCAGACTCATATAGAGCACAGAGAAAACTTCCAAAAGCAATAGAAACATGGGAAAAGTATCTTCTTTTGGACGAAAAAAATATAGCTGTATTAACACGAATAGCGGATGGATATAGAAAAACACAAAATATACAAAAATCAAAAGCTGCATACTTAAAAGTACTTGAGATTGAAAGTGATAATTCCTATGCATTAATAGGGCTTGGTCATTTGCACTATGATTTTAGAGAGTATAAGCAAGCGCTTTTTTACTGGCAAAAAATGCTTGAAATCACTGAAGGAACAACTGATATAAGAGTTTTAACATCCATTGGAAATTGTTATAAAAAACTACGTGAATATAATA
>CAZUPJ010000155.1:0-4137 GCA_964622185.1 uncultured Treponemataceae bacterium | reverse complement strand
GCAAAAAGTGGCCTATTTTGACTTTCTCCTTGTAAGGCTCTTACAAAAAGTATATTATTGTAGCGAGTTCCCCTTCCTTCTGAACTTACTATACGCCAAAAGGCATTCATTTGTGAGTTCTCCCTGTTTATTGTTTTTGCAGAAGGAGTCCAAGTGTTTGTTTTATGTGCATATTCAAATGTGCCAGTACTGTTTGAAGCCAGTATTTTTGTTCCAGACTCATCCCATGCAAAACGATTTACAGAAGATAAAAAGAGTACATCAGAGATTTTAGACGCTAAATCCCACTGCTTAACCGTTTGACTTCCACCTACAAAAATGGATGTATTATTTTTCCATTCAAATGATACTACGCTTTCTTCTACAAAAATATTTTGCTGCTTCCACGAAAATAAATCATACACATACAAGTAAGAATCTGTAGCAGAACTCGCTGTTTTGGAATAATCTGAAGACGCTGCTGTAAATGCAATAATTTTTTTATTGGGAGATAAGGAAGGGTTTGCAGCCATTTTTGGAACATTTAATTGTTCAAAATATACTGCATGGTCACTTTCATTTCGGTTTAGTTTATAAACATAACTTTCGTTAATCTTGCCAGTATAACTAAACCACAACATTGGATTGCTTAATACCTTTTCATTGAGTATTGAATCGCTTTCTACCTCTGACGGAACCCATACAACATTAAATTCGAGTTTACTATCTGAAATAGGTACAAATGCTTGTGAATATAATGCCCTTGAAAACAAGCCAGCGTCTTGCCTAGTTAAGGCTGCATAAGGTTCTTCTATTTCAAAGTAAAAGAGTGTGTTTTCATTTTGCATTACTAGAAGTTGTGTTCCACTTTCATCTACCCAAAATCGATCTGATGAGTCGTTAAAATCCCAAGGCAAGCGCCCTACAATTTCTCCGCTTCCTAAAATGTCTGAATACAACGCTCTTGTATATAATTCATTTATTGAAATTGAAAAAACAATGTCATCTTGTATATACATGAGGTATCTATCTGAAGCCCATGCAATTGAATTAATTGAGCCTTCGCCGATAAGCCTATATTGTTCTTCAATACGGGCAAGCTCTACACTATTTTCTACATCTAAAAAATACAATTTTCCTTGTTTTTCGTAAACAACAACCGAAGAATCGGCAGACCAAATAACTGGTAATGCTGAAAAACTAAATTCTGCTTCATCGTCAAGTACAAAGTCGTGTCCAGTTTGAGTGTTGGTCAACATAAGGTATGCTTTTGCAGGAGACTTTTTCTTAAAATAGCACATCCAGTTTCCATCGCTACTAACTGAGGTTTCAATAATATTATCTCTTGCACGTGCGTCGTTTTCAATTGATGAATGTAACATGCTATTTTGAGACAGTTGTGTAAGTGTTTTGTTTGAGGTGGAATACATAAATGTACCATCGGCATTACGTATTTGCAAAAATTTTCCACCTTGAAGTGAGTCAATTTTTTGAGGATAGCAATTTAAAAGCTGTGCATCACCCTCACTTGCTTGCACCGCATTTTTATCATGTGAAAGAGTTGTACTATAGAGGTTTTTCCATGTATCGTTTCCTCTAGTTGATTCTGCCGTAAAAAGCAATCCATCGGAACCATTTATGTCTACATCTGGAAAAGAAATTGTACTTTGTGAATACACATTGCCAATAAAAACAAAAGCTGCACAGAATAGTACTAAAAACCATGTATTTTTTTTCATAACATCCTCTTTTTCTCTTTTAAAAATGGATATGTAAAAAACCAATTTTCTACATAATATAAGAATACCATAAAAATACGCAAGTGGCAAGTGATTATTGTACACGCTTGTCTCATAAACTTGCAAAACAAGCATTTAGGTTATTTTAATCCGAAAATTAGTAGTGTAAAAAAAGAAACTCAGTGATCTTTGTGTTTAAGAAAACTATCAAAAGAAACCACGAAGACCTTTGTTGTGATACGAAGGGACAGGCAGAGCACTAAGCACTCAAAGGAGAGTATGTTTATCTTACAAATGCATAAAAAAACAGCCTTAAAAAGGCTGCCTGCAATTGATGCTAGTATTTTATTACTGTTCGGGGGTCTACTAGTTTCCCATTTTTGTATACGGTAAAATGAAGGTGATTTCCAGTAGAATAACCAGTGCTTCCTACATAGCCTATCACAGAGCTTTGAGTTACTGCTTGCCCAACTTTTACAGGTGCTGGTCTTACAAAGTGTGCGTACAAAGTTTGATATTCGTTCCCATGATTTACAATTACGTAGTAACCATAAATACTTGAGTAGTCTGCTTTAACTACAGTTCCACTCATTGCGGCACGCACGGGAGTTCCCTCAGCAATAGCAAAGTCTGCCCCAGTATGAAAACTTCTTACTCCTGTAAAAGGGTCAGCTCTGTAACCATAATTTGAAGAAAGTCTCCAACCACCAGCCAAAGGATGCCTAAAAAGTTCCCCCATAGCTTGACGGAGCACAGTTGTGTCAAGGCGTGCCCCAGGTATAAACAAGGTTTCACCGATGTGTATAATTGCGCTATCAAGTTCATTTACATCAAGAATTTCTTCAATACTTATACTATAGTGGGTTGCAATTGAGTCGAGCGATTCACCACTTTTCACTGCATGGGTTAAACCATCAACAGAGGGAACTATAATTTTTTGACCAGCTTGCAACAATCTTGCATTATCTATATCATTTATTCCGATCAGCGTTGAAATATTTTGCAAACCAAATCTATTGCTAATAGTATGAATGCTGTCACCTGACTTTACAGTGTATTCGGTAAAGCGAACTGGTTGGCTATACAACGCATTGGTGTCTGCCATTTCAATAAGTGCCATTGCTTCTTCTTCATACACGTGAGATGTTGCAGCAATGGTCGCAAAACTATGCATAGCACTTTCTAGTATTTCTTCTTCTGCAAGGGCTGCTTCTTGGAAATTCAGTGGACTTGCAAAACTTTGAATATACTCTATTGAAAAAAGTACAATAACTGTTGAAAAAAGTACTGCACAAACACCAAACACAACATAGCGTACCTTTAATAAAAACATGCACAATACATCGAGTAAATGTATTGTAGTTTTTTTACTTTTTTCCTTTACATCTTTTTTTAAATAAACTTTTTGAGAACTTGCTTTTACTCTTTTTCTGGGAATTTTTCCACCGAGCATTTCTTCTAACGTAGGTGTTGTAGGAAGAGAAAAAGAACTCTTTGAGTCAAAATAACTTATAATTTCCATGTTTAACTATCGACATAACTTGCATTGCATATTAGAATAGAGTAATGAAGTTTAACACTTTTTTTTCAATAATTATTGGCCTTTGCATTGGCGTAGTACTTAAGATGTTTGTTTTTGACATTGTACGTATTTCTGGAGATTCAATGGATCCCGCAATAGAAAGCAACTCTATGGCAATAATCAATAAACTTGCCTATGGCATTACAACACCTTTTGGAGAAGAGTTGGTAGTTCAGTGGGCGAATCCAAAAAAAAATGATATTGTTACATTTGTGTATAATAATAAAATGGTTGTAAAACGATGTGTCGCAATCGAGGGGGAAGTACTGGATTTTTCTGACGATTCACGATATATTATTATTGGTGAAAAATCCTTTCCACTTTCGGAGCAACAGTTTCAACGTATAAAGTTTAACACCGTAGTTCCCGATGGAACTATTTTGGCTATTGGGGATAATTCTGAGTTTTCAGTTGATTCAAGAGACTATGGTTTTATATCGGTAGAAAATATTTTGGGGAAGGTTATCCAATAAGGATGTATGCAAGTGAATCCGCTTTTTTCTAAGACACGTATTATTATTTTCGCATCGCTTTTCATTGCGGTAATGATATATATACTATCCTCGTATGCTCGTCTTGCCTTTACGCCTCTTGAACAGATTTCCCCGCAACCTGAAGAACCCTTGCGTGGGGCTATTTTAGACAGGAACAATAAACAACTTGCAGTACAAACAAATTTTTATCATTTACGTGTAACTCCATCAGATGTTCACAATGTAGATCTTCTTGCTCGTGTTATTTCACCTGAATTACATATGAGCGAAACAGACATTATACAAGAAATAAACAATGCAGAGCGAAACTTCCTCTATTTAAAAAAAGAAATACCTGAGCCAG
>CAZUPJ010000154.1:0-4149 GCA_964622185.1 uncultured Treponemataceae bacterium | reverse complement strand
TAGTTTTTTTTGAATTTGAAACAATAAGTGCCTTTTCCATAGATTTTCCTAAAAACAGTATACTAAGCTAAATCGTAGAAAAATAACTATTTATATAGAAATCTTGTTTGTCACCGGCTTTTAGGAAAGCATTTTGCTCCAACCGTTTATGCGCACAATACTTTTTTACAACTTCATCGCCTAGCACTTCCTTTACAAAGCTTGAGTTTTCACACTTATCGAGAGCTTCTCCTAAATTGGATGGGAGAGTTTCTAACAATGTTGTAATTGATTCACCTGCTTCGTATAAATCTTCATTAACTTCTTCTGGAAGAGATAGCGATTTTTTTATGCCATCCATTCCAGCAGCAATAATAAGTGCAAAGCCTAAGTAGGGATTCATTGCAGGGTCAGGAGAACGAAGTTCCATTCTAACCTTATTTCCTTGTGCAGCTGGTATTCGAATCAATTGAGATCTATTTTGATGAGACCATGATATATATTTAGGTGCTTCTAAGTGACCAAAGCGCTCGTACGAGTTTGTAAGTGGATTTAAAAAAGCTGTAATTTCAGGAGCTTTTTCTAATATCCCTGCAATAAAACTTTCAGCCTCTGTTGAGTGACCTTCACTTATATTCTTAAAAATATTGGAACCATTCTTAAAAAGAGATACATTGGTATGGAGCCCACTTCCACTTTTTCCAGCAAGGGGTTTTGGCATAAAGGATGCAAAAAGTCCGCTTCTCGTTGCAATAGTTCGCACAACTGTTTTAAGTGTTAAAAGATTATCTGCACATGATAGGGCATCTGAAAAAATAAAGTCTATTTCATTTTGACCAGGACCCCGCTCATGATGCGATGATTCAGGTTTTATTCCCATTTCTTCTAGGTATAAACATATTTCACGGCGCACATTTTCACCTTTGTCTAAAGGAGCTATATCCATGTAGCCACCATTGTCAAATGGTTGCAAAGTAGGCTCTGAATTTTCATCGGTCTTAAAAAGGTAGAACTCACTTTCTGCGCCAATATTGCAAGTATAGCCTTCTTTTTCGCATTCACCCATAACATTTTTTAGAATGCTTCGAGTATCGCAATTATAAGTTGATCCATCAGGATTTTTTATAGCACAATAAAAGCGCACTACCCTTCCTTGTTGTGGTCTCCATGGTAAAATGGTAAGTGTTTCTGCCTCAGGAAACAAAAAGAGGTCAGATTCTACAACGCCTGAAAACCCATCAATTGCCCCACCGTCAAAAGAAATACCAGTCTCAAATGCTCCTTCAAGTTCGTGTGGCATTATTGATATATTTTTTTGCCTTCCAAATAAGTCGCAAAATGCGAGGCGAATAAATTTTACATCATTTTCTATTACAAAATCTAATACTTCTTTTACGGTACTATTCATCTTTTCTTTCCTTCTACTGTATGCTAAACTTTCTTAGTCATAAAATTATTCTACAGTAACACTCTTAGCAAGGTTACGTGGCTTATCAATATCTAACCCCTTGTTTGCGGCAACATAATAACTAAACAGTTGCAAAACTATCACTGAAAGCGAGGCAGAAAACAGTTGGTCAATTTCTGGGAGATGAAATGTAGTTGCCTTTTCGTGTTCAACATGTAGCGTGTTTCCAATTTGTAATACTTTTGCACCTCTACTCAAAACTTGTACAATATTACTATTAATCTTCTCAGCTAAACTCGCATTTGTAGAGACCGCCACTACAAGTGTATTATCTTCAATAAGCGATATGGTTCCATGTTTTAATTCGCCACCAGCATAAGCTTCACTGTGTATGTAGGATATTTCCTTTAGTTTCAGAGAACCTTCAAGAGACACTGCATAGTCAATATTTCTTCCAATAAAAAATATACTCTTATAACCAATGCAGGTGCTAGCAAATCTTTCTAAATATTCATAGTGTTCTAAAAGGTCTGCAACATGTTCAGGAATTGAATTTATAGATTTAATAAGTTCTAGTTTTTTCTTTTCCTCTATTATACCAAGACTATCAGCAAATTTTATCGCTATTGCATATATCACTGCAAGTTGTGCAGACAAAGCCTTTGTTGTTGCAACCGCTATTTCAGGACCCGCAAGGGTGTACAGTGTGTAGTCAGATTCTTTTGCAATAGTGCTTCCAAGTACATTAACAATTGAAAGTGTTTTACTTCCTTTCTTTTTTGCCTCTCGCATTGCGGCAATAGTATCTGCTGTTTCGCCTGATTGGCTAATGAGTAAAACAAGTGTGTTTTTATCAATGAGTGGGTCTCTATAGCGAAACTCACTTGCTAGATCAACTTCTACAGAAATGCGACAAAGTGTTTCAAATATATATTTTGCGCTCATAGCTACATTGTAGGCAGAACCACAGCCAATAATGCATATTCGATTATATTCTGTAATATCAAATTTGTCTAAATCCGTTCCCTCCACAAAATCATCTTGTGTAAGTAAAGATTGTATTGTACTACGCAAAATACTGGGCTGCTCCATAATTTCTTTAAGCATAAAGTGTTGATAACCGCCCTTTTCTGCAGCTTCGCCAGACCACGTAATGGTTTCAAGTTTTTTTTCTATGGACTCTTTGTTGGCATTAAAAAATTGAACGTTGTCCTTCGTTAATACAGCAATATCACCATCATCTAAATAGTACACTTTGTTTGTATATTTTAGTAAGGCTGGAATATCCGAGGCTATAAAACTACCATCATCAGATACACCTACTATAAGGGGATTATCTTTTTTTACTGCTATGAGCGTATCCGGATTATCGGTACACATAATGCTTAATGCGTAAGACCCTCGAAGTTCATGTAATACTTTCACTACAGTGTCAAATAAATTGCCATCATAGTAATGTTCTGCAAGCTGTGCTACAACTTCTGTATCAGTATCCGAAACACATTGAATGCCAAGTGATGCCAAATGGGCTTTTATGCCGGCATAATTTTCAATAATGCCGTTATGTACTATTGCTATTTTGCTACTATTCCCAGCATGGGGGTGTGAGTTTACTTGAGAAGGCTCGCCATGTGTTGCCCAACGTGTATGACCTATTCCAATTGTACCGTTTATAGGGTGTTTTTTTAATTCTTCTTCAAGAACCGATAAACGTCCCTTTTGTTTAATGATATTTATTTCATTATTATCAAAAACTGCAACGCCTGCAGAATCATAGCCCCTGTACTCTAACTTTTGTAAACCTTCTAACAAAACAGGAACTGCGCTTCTTCTACCTACATACCCAGTTATTCCACACATATATTACCTCAATATTGATATTCTACTTGCTACTATATCACAGTCTGATTCTTTCTTCAAGGTTTGGACGTTTTACGAGCTTTGCGCATTTTCGCTGTCGCTTCATTCGTGCTGTCTTTATGGTCAGGGTGCGGACATGGCAAGCCATGTCCCTACAGCACGAACAGCTACGCTGCCCCTCCAATCTCTAACGCATTTTCCTACAAATTACTATACCCCATCAAAAATGTATCTACTTCCCTTGCTACGTCTCGACCTTCTCGAAGTCCCCAAACAACAAGGCTTTGACCTCGCCGCATATCGCCTGCAGAAAATACATTGTCTACATTTGTTTTAAAGCTTGTGGTAGCAACATTTCCTCTATTGTCAAGATCAACGCCAAAGGCTTCTGTTACATAGTTTTCACAGCCTAAAAAACCTGCTGCAATAAGAACTACATCTGCTTCAACATAGAACTCTTCGCCTGTTGGAACCATCATCATTCTACCTGATTCTTCATCTTTTTTAGATTCTAGTTTGCTTATCATTGCACCTTTTACATTTCCATCTTTATCAAGATCAAAATATTTTACCGTTGTTTGATATTGTCTTGGATCATCTCCAAATTTTGCAATTGATTCGTTTTGACCATAGTCGGTTTTTAATACCTTTGGCCATTGGGGCCACGGATTATCTTCTGCCCTTTCCACTGGTGGTTTTGGCATCATTTCAAGTTGTGTTACAGACTTACAGCCTAAGCGAATTGAACTACCTACGCAGTCATTTCCGGTATCCCCACCACCTATTACAAGAACTTTTTTATCTTTTACATCAATTGCTTTTCCGTCTGTTAGTTCAGAGTCAAGTAAGCTCTTTGTTACAGTGGTTAGGAAATCTACTGCAAAGTAAATTCCCTTTGCGTC
>CAZUPJ010000153.1:0-4189 GCA_964622185.1 uncultured Treponemataceae bacterium | reverse complement strand
AGAGGGGAATTGAAAAACTTGAAGGAGAAATGAAGCTTGCCGCAAAAGAATTAAAGTTTGAAAAAGCGGCACGTTTACGTGACGGATTGGCAGCCTTAAAATCGTTACGAATGCAAAATGCTGTAAGCGATTTTGACTCAGAAGCACGCGATTACATAGGGTATTATTCAGATGGCCCTTTAGTAAGTTTTGTAGTACTAAAAATGCGTATGGGAAAACTTATAATGAGAGACTTGTACAGAACAAAATCACTTTCTGATGATGATGATTTGGTTTCTGAGTTTATGGGCGCGTATTACACTTCTGCGGATGTAATTCCTCCCCGTATTTTTGTTAATGATAAAACAGGTCTTGAATTAAGCGAAAAGTGGTTATTTGATACCTTTGGTGTTACAGCAAACATCATAATCCCGACGGAAACAAAAGAACTTTCGCGTCATGAGGCCGCTTTGAACATGGCAAATCACAATGCAAAAGAAGATATTATTCGCCGTCTTCGGGAAAGGGGAGACACGCCTGCTTTGGAAGAATTAAAAAAAGTTCTTAATCTTGCTGTCTTACCTATGAGAATTGAAGGATTTGATATTGCACATCTTGGAGGAAAGTTTCCTGTTGCAAGTTTGATTAGCTTTTACAACGGTCAGCCAGATAAAAAAAATTATCGGTACTTCCGTTTAAAGACAACAGATGGGGTTATTGACGACTTTGCATCTATGCGTGAAGCAGCAAGTAGGCGTTATACAAGGCTTTTGAACGAGCAAGCCGAAATGCCGGATCTTATACTTATTGACGGTGGTATAGGGCAGGTAAATGCGGTGCAAGGAGTGCTTGACGCACTTGGTTTACATATTCCGATTGTAGGTTTAGCAAAACGAGAAGAAGAATTATTTTTGCCTGGAAACTCAAAGCCCATTATTTTGCAAAAAAGAAGCGATGCACTTCGACTTTTGCAACGTGTCCGAGATGAAACACACCGTTTTGCTACAAGCAGAAATCAGCGTTTGCGTACAAAAGAAAACACGGTTAGTATTTTTTCTGAGCTTCCTCATGTGGGTGCAAAGCGTGCAAAACTCATTATGCAAAAATGGGCTACTATCGACAAACTGAGTGGTGCAAGTTTTGAAGAAATTCAAGAAGTGTTGACTGTTAGTGAAGTGCAAGCACAAGATATTCTAAAAGCAGTACAATTCTTACATAAATCAACGGCTGTTGAATCTACTAGCGAAAGGACTGAAAAAGAGAAAAAAGGTGCAGATTACTATGCTTCTCAATTAGCAAAGCTTGCACTGGAAGGAAAAGAAGCAGCTGAGGGTAATGTACAATTAAGAATTAATAATGAATAACAATGATGAATCCTGTAGGGTCCGTCGCCCTCGTCGGGCTCTACAGATTTTTTTTAATAAACAATTGTTTGTCTTTGCGCTTGACAAAGCCGATATTTGTAGATATTCTAAGCCTATGAAAAAGATATTTATTCCTATAATTTTATTACTACTCGCGTGTACGGTATTTGCACAAGATGTAACTCTTACAATCAACTTTACAGGTTTTGTTCCTTATAAGGGCGATATTTACGTCGTTTTTGTAAATGAGCAAAATGTAGAAAATAAAGATTCTGAGCCCTTTTATGTAGACTCATTTCCTGCTACTACAAAAGATTTAGAATATACTGCACAGGTTCCCGAAGGATATTATTTTATAACCACATTTCAAGATTTAAATAAAAATGAAGAACTAGATACAAACTTTTTAAAAATTCCCAAAGAACCTATTGGTATGAGTAATTATGATTTTAAGGGAATACCTGGTGGTTTTGATAAACATAAAGTGTATGTTTCTGCTACCGAAAATACTCTTGCAATTGCTGTTAAAGAGTTTTAACAATATTTTTACTTGACAAGTTTTCACCTACCTCTTATACTTGTACTAGTTTATTAACAACAGTAATGTAAACTGAGTTTATAATGTAGACTCGCTATTTATAAGGAGAATTATATGAACAAAAATGTTGTAGTAATTGTACTTGTTCTTTCTGTGCTTTGTTTTTTTCCAGTGTTTTCACAAGAAGATGAAAGCCCTTGGGATTTTTCTATTGTTACTGATTTTGCCTACTACCCAAAAGCTGACTTTGTAGTAGCTACTGAAAGCGGAAGTCATTTTGCCCCTACGACAGGAGCAATGGCTGCGGTTGAAGCACGTGTAACGGGATTTGCAGATTATACAATTCCAACTCCATTTGGGGATAACCCACTTGTAAGTGGGAACAGAGTAAAAATATCTGGTATTTTTGAATTAAGTCCCGTATCAATTGATCCTGCTATTCAAGTGCAGTTTTCACCTATTGCCTTTTTAGACTTTACTGCAGGTGCTAGTATTGCTGCAGGATGGCCTTTAAAATTAGGTCCCCTCCAAGTGCCAGGTATTGCTGCTTGGAATTCCGTAACAAAAGAGTATGATGATTTAATTTTCAACGCCGGCAGATTTGAAGCTTGGTTTCAAGGCTTGTTTCAGTTTGATTTGGCTGCTATTATTCCTGGTGACTGGATGCACATAGTTACTATGGATACTTTTAAAGTCTATTATGAAGGCATTACAGGTCTTGAAAATGGACAACCTTTCAATTATCAAGGTTCTGGCGGAAAGGTAAATGGTTGGAAATATAACGCAACATTCTTACTTGGCTATCAAATGCCACTTGTTTTACAAACTGTTGCGGTACAAGCAGAACTTGATGGGTATCTTAATGGCGAAAGTGCTTATGCAAAAGAATACCACAGTATAGACCCTGATTTTATGACAGCATATATTTCACCGATTGGAATTTTAGAGTTAACTGAAAAAGATGTGCTTACTGTGCAATTCCGTTTTGCAAGCCGTCCAAGTTATACAACAACATATGAAACAAGTGCAGATCGTTTAAATGGTACACTTGTTCCTATTGGGCGAGAATGGTACTTTGATAGAATTGCATTAAGCTATAAACACTCATTCTAAGAAAAATAATGCTAACTGAAAAAATAAGCCCCTATTGGAAGACTCTTATTGAGCGCCTTGAAGGGGCTTTATCTTTGCCCAATTCAACTTCTAAAAGTATAGAATCTTCTCTTAATGCTATTAGGGCACAAATTGTATTTTCTGAACATGAAAATGTAGTGTTAGAGTCAGAAACATCAGACCCACTTGGAGCTGAATGCCATACAATTTCAAACGGTTTATCTCAAAATAGGCTTGTGCACCAATATAAAAATCGCTGTCTTTTTTTAGCAACAGGTTCCTGTTTTGCACACTGCAGGTATTGTTTTAGGCGTGCAAGCAATGCACTTCAATTGCCATTTGCAAGCGGTATTGAGATAAAAACTCTTTGCGATTATGTTTCAAAAAATAACGATATAAAAGAAGTTCTTATTACAGGTGGAGACCCACTAAGTACCAGTGATGCAAAGCTAGAGGAGCTTTTAAAATCTTTACGAGATACAAAAAGTGATGTAGTAATTCGACTTGCAACACGTGCGCCTATTTTTGCTCCAAGCAGAATTACTGATGAGTTTGTCTCAATGCTTCAAAACTATAAACCTCTTTGGGTAATTCCGCATATAAATCATCCAGTAGAAATAAGTAAAGACTTTGCAATTGAAGCACACCGAGTCCTAGAAAAGTGTATTAATGCAGGTATTCCAATGCAAAGTCAAACGGTACTACTGCGGGGCATAAATGATTCAGTTGAAGATTTATCGATGCTTTTTAATGAACTCATTATACTTGGAATAAAGCCTGGCTACCTTTTTCAAGGCGATATGGCACCGGGAACATCCCATTTTAGGCTCCCTATTGACGAAGCAATAGACCTGTACAAAAATCTTTGTGTTGAGCTTTCAGGTTTATCAACGCCCGTATTTGCTGTTGACCTTCCACATGGTGGCGGTAAAGTGAATATGCTTCAGCTTACAAAAAGGCAATACCTCGAATTGAAAAACTTATATGGGTGATAAAAAAAGCTATTGTAATTATCTTAAAAATATGCTAGTCTCTATCAAACAAATACGTAGTTTTCTCGCAAAGTATGCGAGTTTTGAAAGTATAAAAATTATGGCTAAAGGCCAATTTTAAGGAGTTTATATGAAGTTAGAACAACTCAAACATGCTAAAGCTAAAGCATGGGTAGAAGAAATTGCTGCTATGTGTCAACCAG
>CAZUPJ010000152.1:0-4254 GCA_964622185.1 uncultured Treponemataceae bacterium | reverse complement strand
TTTTAAAAGCGGGATATACTCCTTTTTTTACAAGCATAAAAAAAGCGTTTCAAAACCCAGGAACAAAAAAGGTATTGTCGCTCATTGCCCCAACCGTTGCAGGTATGGCAGTGTATCAATTGAATGATGTTGTTTCTACTATTCTTGCAGGAAGACAGGGAGAAGGAATCGTTTCCAGTTTACAATACTCCATTCGGTTGCAAGAATTAATTTTGGGAATTTTTGTGGTAACTATTGGCACGGTAATTTTACCCGATTTATCAAGCTATGCAAAAAACAACGATTGGAGTATGTTCAATACAATATTGATAAAAGCAACAAACATAATTGCACTTGTTACTATTCCAATTACTTTTTTTGCCCTTTTGTTTGGCGAAAACATAATCCGACTAGTATATGAGTCAAATCAATTTTCAGATGACTCTGTGGCATTAACACTCAATGCCTTTGTGTTCCATATAGTGGGGCTTTACTTTATTGGATTGAACAGAATTATTGCTCCTTCATTTTATGCACAACAAAACACAAAACTTCCAACCTTGGCAGGAATAATCGGGTTTGCTGTAAATATTATTTTGGCATGTGCTCTAGTTGGCTTTATGAGTGGTGGCGGAATAGCGCTCGCTTTAAGTTTAGCAAGTTTTACAAATACAGTAATGCTCATTATCTTTTTAAGAAAAAACAAAAATATACAATTAAAAAACTTTTTAGTTTCTAATTTATTTTATGCATTAAAACTAGTTATCTTTTCACTTATTACCCTGGCACTTATATATTTTCTAAAAGATGGCATTTTCAATTACTTTTCATCGTACCATAGATTTATTGCACAAGGTATTCCTCTACTCATATGTGCTATTCTGTTTGGAGGTATTGGCACGCTACTTTTATTTATAAGCAAAGACAAACTTATTACAAAAGCGTTCTTTCACAGATAAACACTTCCATTTTTAGATAAACTCTGTTATACTATTTAGAACGACAAAAATATAAATTATGACACAAAGAGGAAGCAAATGATAACAGCGACAGGTGCACAAATAATTGTAACATTACTCGAAAAACTTGGAACTAAGGTAGTAGCGGGAATTCCCGGAGGCTCTACCCTACCCCTATACGATGAATTATATACCAGTAATATACGCCACATTTTAATGAGGCACGAACAAGCCTGCGGATTTTTTGCACAAGGCATTTCACGTACAACCGACGAAGTTGCCGTTTGCCTTGCAACTAGTGGTCCTGGTGCTATGAACCTTCTTACAGCCATTGCTGATGCAAGGGCAGACTCAATTCCCCTTGTTGCAATAACAGGACAAGTAAATTTAAGTTTAATTGGAACAGATGCATTCCAAGAAGCTGACACTTTCGGACTCTCCTTTCCCATAACAAAGCACAGCATTATGGTTAAAAGTCCCGAAGAACTTTTAACGGCAATTCCAAAAGCATTTAGAATTGCAAATGAAGGGCGAAAAGGTCCTGTTCTCTTAGACATTCCTCGCGACATCCAACTACAAAAAGCTACCTTTGAAAAATGGCCTGAAATAAATATTGAAAACTCAAACCCTATTCGCTATGGTACAGAAGGCAACGATTTTGATGCTTGTATTGACGAAGTTGCGAAACTTCTCGATAACAGTACAGCACCGGTATTCTATGTGGGCGGTGGTTGTAATAATCCAAAAACGGCAAAAGCTTTAATGGCATTTTTAGATAGTTACAAAGCTCCTGTTATTACAAGTTTAATGGGCATCGGTTGTGTGCCACATTTTCATGAAAGCAATTGTGGTATGGTAGGAATGCATGGTACAATGACTGCAAACCGTGTAATGCACGATTCAGATCTTGTTATAGCAATTGGAACCAGATTTGACGACAGAGCAACTGGCCTTATTGCAGAGTTTTGCCCGAATGCAAGTATTGTACATGTAGACATTGATGCCGCGGAAGTAAATAAGATTTTTGATGCAAAAGTATACATCGTAAGTGAAGCAGAAAAATTCTTAAAAGAAATTACAAAAAAACTCATACATAAAAAAGAGTTTACCGCACATATTGAAATGCGTAAAAAAGAAATTGAAGAGTCATTAGAAAAATGCTCTCCAGGACGTTTTATTTCTACCATTCCATCTTTAGCAAAAAGTGCAGGGATTTCAGAAAGTGATATTATCGTATCAACTGATGTTGGTCAACATCAAATGTGGACCGCTCAATTTTATCCAATAAACAGACCTAGACAACTCTTAACATCAGGCTCACTAGGCACCATGGGATTCGGTCTCCCTACCGCTATTGGAGCTGCAATGGCAAATCCTGATAAGCGTATTATTTGTTTTTCAGGTGATGGTTCAATAATGATGAACATTCAAGAACTAGCGACACTTTCAGAGTTAAACTTAGATGTAACAGTAATTGTTCTTGACAACGGTGTTTTAGGAATGGTTAGACAGCAACAACACTATTTATTTAACGGAAACCTTTCAGCATCGGTGTTTGAAAAAAAGCCAAACTTACTAGAAATTGCAAAAGGCTTTGACATAGTAGCAGTGGACACCTTTACAAGTGGATGGAACACAATTGCCTTCCCTAAAAAAGGCTCAGGGCCTCGCTTTGTTGTATGCAAAATAGCACCTGAAGAATTGGTCCTTCCATTTGTACCCGGTGGAAAGGCAAATATCGACGCAATTAATTAAGCTAGCTTTGCCTTTTTAAATCGTTTACCGTTATTTGAATAGCCAATAGACACTATAATAAGAATGAGCGAAATTACGAAAAATACTGCAATAAACCAATTGTTGCTTGTAAGATATGAAATTAGTAAAAGCAAACTTGAAAAAGCCAATACGAGCATAATGCGCCCCATAAACTTACACATTTTTTCAGTATCGTAGGCTTTTTTTTCTTCTTCAGAAAGTGTATTATAACTTGCAAGCCTGTTTATTCCCTTTCCATTTAGAAGCATGACAGAAAACACTGTACACAAAATAAAAATGGCACCACTCATAATTAAACCAATCACTAAATCAACATTCATTTTTCGCCTCCATGTAAAGATATACTATAATTGTAACACGAGAAATCTGAACTGTCAAATAATATTACGCAGGTATACCAAAGCAGATTTCGTTTAGGAAAATCAAAGGTACTGGGCAAAACCTAGATTTTTTGCTATAATTATAAACAGAATTATGAAATACTTTTTTGAAACATATGGGTGTCAAATGAACAAGGCCGAATCAGCTTCTATAGAACAAGTTCTTTTACAAAGAGGTTGGGCATCAGTTGGCACAGGCGAAATTGCCGATTTAGTAATAATCAATACCTGTTCTGTTCGGGCAACAGCGGAAAGCCGCATAGCAGGGCGCCTTGGAAAATACACATCAATAAGAAAACAGAGAAAGAAAAAAGGCGAAAAATTTACCCTTGTTGTTACTGGCTGTATGGCAGAGCGTCTCAAAGATGAACTAAAAAAAGAATTCCCTGTTGTAGATTATGCAATAGGAAACTTCCAAAAACAGCACTTTGCCGATATTGCAATAAGCATAGAAAAAGAAAATTTAAAAAATAGTAAAAATTTTACATTAAAGACGAAAACCATAAAAGACTTTGAGGATGAACCCGTCTACACCTTTGCACCTGTTTCTGCAGAACCCGGTGCATTTCAAGCCTTTGTACCCATCATGCATGGATGCAATAATTTTTGCACCTATTGTATTGTTCCCTATGTTCGAGGGCGTGAGGTTTCAAGAAATCCCCATGAAATAATAGAAGAACTTGATGTACTTACAAAGCAAGGCGTGAAAGAAATTACTGTATTAGGGCAAAATGTAAACTCATATATGTGGAAAGAAGATAAAAAAGAAATTGACTTTCCAACACTTATGGAAATGATTGCAGTTCACTTAAGAGAAACAAAATCACCCATCGAGTGGGTACGTTTTATGTCGAGTCACCCAAAAGATTTATCGGATAGACTTATAGATGTTATTGCAAAGGAGCGTGTGCTATGTCGTCACATCCATCTTCCTGTGCAACACGGATCAACTTCTGTTTTAGAAAGAATGAATAGACGATATACCCGAGAAGAATACCTTTTACTTGTTGATAGAATTAAGGCAAAAATACCTGAAGTTTCTTTAACTACTGATATTTTACTTGGATTTCCAGGGGAAACAAATGAAGATTTTGAGCAAACTCTTGATTTAGTTGAAAAAGTTCAATACGAAATGGCGTACATGTATTATTATAACCCTA
>CAZUPJ010000151.1:0-4278 GCA_964622185.1 uncultured Treponemataceae bacterium | reverse complement strand
TAGCCATTTCAATAGCACCTGATTGTACTAATTCTAATGATTGTTGTTGTGCACCTAATTGTTCACTTGGGTAAACTTCAATAGCGTATCGTCCGTCTGTAGCTTCTTCCAATTTTTTGCTGAAGTCAACCATAGTCATAGCTTCAGGGTTTTCCATTGTTTGGTTAAAAGAAAGTTTAAAAACTTTTTTTCCGTCTTTGTCGCTTGAACCACCTGCAAATACAAGTGAAGCAACTAATAGTAATGCTACCATTACCATAATGCTTTTTTTTGCAAACATTTTTCTCTCCTACTTATTTAGGTATTAATTTATGTGATGGTTAAATAAAGTAACCAAAGCACCATGTTTATTTTCCCTCTGCGGGTACTTTTATAACAAATTTTCTAAGCTTAGCTGGAGTTGTAACACAGCAACCAGGCTTATGTGCATCATGAGGAAACACAACGCAAAACATTCCAGGCTTAATGGTTACATATTGTCCATCCCCTATAAGCATTTGAATATCTTTTTCCTCATTAAACTCTTCTTTAGGTTTAAAGTTAGTTATGTCTTCATAACCTAAAAGCTCTTCACCTTCTAGAACAACATGCACATCAAGATACTTTCTATGAAGTTCAAAATCTTTTTCTGCTGCATGTTTTGTTTCCATTTCTTGAACAAGAACAAAACAATCGCCAAAATCATATCGACCAACTTCTGCATCTTTAAGTGTTTCTGCAAACTTGATTGCTTCTACCAAATTTGGACATACACTTTGATATACTTCTGCCCTGTGTACATAATCTAAAATCATTGTTAATCATATCTCCTTTAGCGTTTTATAATTTTCTTTTTTTAAGTTGCTGCAAATTGAGTACATCGAAAAGCAATTATAGGTTATGGATTTTTATTTGTCAACCCTCGTTTTTTTATTTTGCCGTTTTTCATATATTTTTTAAGACAAAAATGCAAAAATCTAAAATAAATGTTAAAAAATATACAGCTTTGTTGTGCAAACCTTGACAGTAGGTAGGCATTGATATATTATTGACAAATATTTTAAGATAAGGAAGGATACTGTGGATAGAGTAAAGACACATAAAGTAGTTCCTGTTGTTGTTATTAACGACATAAATGAAACAAAAGAAAAAATGCAAGCATTGGTAGATGGTGGGCTTCCAATCGCAGAGATTACCTTTAGAACGGCATGTGCACCAGAGGCAATTGCTCTTGCTATTAAAGAGTTTCCAACAATGCTCATTGGAGCAGGAACAGTAATAAATGCAGAACAAGCAAATAAAGCTATATCTTTAGGGGTAAAGTTTATTGTAGGCCCTGGGTTTAGCAGTGAAGTATCTGCAATTTGTAAAGAAAAAAACATTGCATACTTTCCTGGCTGTGTAACGCCAACTGAAATTATGATGGCAATTGCTGATGGATGGACAGTAATGAAGTTCTTCCCTGCAAATGTGTATGGCGGACTTAAAGCAATGAAAGCTCTCGCAGGACCATTCCCTCAAATAACATTTATTCCTACAGGTGGAGTAGATGCTTCTAATCTTGCAGAATTCTTAGCTTGGGAAAAAATTGAAGCAGTTGGTGGTTCTTGGATGATGAAAGGTTCAAGCCAAGATATTACTAACTCTTGTAAAGAAATTGCTCATATAGTTGGAGGAAAATAGTATGTTATTAAATGTTAAAAAAGCTGACGAATGTCGTTATGATCAAGTTTCAATGGGTGAAGTTATGCTTCGCCTCGACCCAGGTGAAGGACGAATTAGAACTGCTCGTTCTTTCACTGCTTGGGAAGGTGGCGGAGAATATAACGTTGCTCGTGGATTGAGAAAATGTTTTAATTTTAGAACTGGTGTTATTACTGCATTTGCAGATAACGAAGTTGGTTCCCTCTTAACTGATTTTATTTGTCAAGGTGGAGTGGATACATCATTAATTAAATACCTCCCATACGATGGTGTTGGACGATCTTGTCGAAACGGATTAAACTTTACAGAACGTGGTTTTGGTGTACGTGGTGCTGTTGGATGCTCAGATAGAGCAAACACTGCAATTTCAAAAATGAAACCAGAGGACTTTGACTTTGACTATATTTTTGGAACACTTGGAGCACGCTGGTTACACACTGGTGGTATTTATGCTGCTCTTTCTGAAGAATCTTCAGAAACGGTTATTGCTGCAATTAAAGCTGCAAAAAAACATGGAACCATTGTATCGTATGACTTAAACTATCGACCTTCTCAATGGAAGGCTATTGGTGGTCAAAAGAGAGCACAAGAAGTTAACAAAGAAATTGCACAATACATTGATGTTATGATTGGTAACGAAGAAGATTTTACTGCTTGTTTAGGTTTTGAAATTGAAGGTGATGATGGTCTTCATACATTAAACTTAGATGGATACAAAAGCATGATGTCCAATGTTGCAAAAACATATCCAAACTTTAAAGTAATAGCTACAACATTGCGAGAAGTAAAAAGTGCAACCGTAAATAACTGGAGTGCTCTTTGTTACGCAAATGGCGAAGTATATAAAGCTCATCAATATGATGATTTAGAGATACTCGACCGTGTTGGTGGTGGAGATTCTTTTGCTTCAGGCCTTATTTACGGTCTTATTACAACTGACGACCCTCAAAAAGCAGTAGAGTATGGTGCAGCTCATGGAGCTTTGGCTATGACAACTGCAGGTGACACTACCATGGCAAGTCTAAAAGAAGTAGAAAACCTTATGAAAGGTAGTGGAGCTAGAGTCCAACGATAACTTACGGAGGTATAAAATGGATATTCGATATAGTGTAAATCAAAGAGATTTCAAACGTTACACAACAGAAGAAACAAGAGATGAGTTTTTAATCCAAAACTTATATGTTGCAAATGAAGTAGTTGCCGTATACTCACACGTAGACAGAATGGTAACATTTGGATGTATGCCTACAACTGAAACTGTTTCACTCGATAAAGGTATCGATGTATGGGGATGTTTTGGCACAAACTATATTCTCGAAAGAAGAGAAATTGGTATTTTTAACATTGGTAGCACTGGAGAAATTACTGTTGATGGTAAAGCATATAGCCTTGACCATAAAGATTGTCTTTATATAACAAAGGGTGCTGAAAAAGTACTATTTTCAAGTAAAGACAAAAATAATCCTGCAAAATTTTATATGGTATCAGCACCTGCTCATACAAGTTATGAAACAACATTATTAACAATTAAAGATGCAGCAAAAAAACCTGTTGGGGATTCTACTACTGCTAATAAACGTGTAATTAATCAGTTTATCCACCCAGATGTTGTAAAAACATGCCAACTTTCTATGGGACTTACAGAACTTGAACCAGGTAATGTTTGGAACACAATGCCAGCTCATACACATGAAAGGCGAATGGAAGTATACACATACTTTGATGTTCCAGAGGGGAATGTCGTATTCCACTATATGGGAGAACCTACAGAAACTCGTCACATTGTTATGAAGAATGAAGAGGCTGTAATAAGCCCATCTTGGAGTATTCATAGTGGTTGTGGTACTTGTAGCTATAAATTTATTTGGGCTATGGGTGGTGAAAACCAAGCCTTTGATGACATGGACACAATGTCTCCCGTTGATATGAAATAGGTTTATATCAAAAAACAAAAAAAACCTTGCAAAATTATTTGCAAGGTTTTTTTTATGCAGCCATGCTACAATGATTATTTTGCTAAATAGCCACCATCAACTGGAATTGTAGCTCCAGTAATATAGCGTGCTTCATCGGTTGCAAGAAAAACTGCAACGCCACCTATATCGCCTGGGTTCCCCCATCTTCCAAGTGGAATTCTTGCAGTAATTTGTGCGTTACGTGTTTCATCATTTACAAGTGCTGTGTTCATTTCTGTATCCATGTATCCAGGCGCAATTGAGTTTACGGTAATACCTTTTGAAGCCCATTCATTTGAAAGTGCTTTAGTAAGTTGCATTACTCCGCCCTTGCTTGCTGAATATGCAGGAACTGTTTGGCCTCCAAAAAAGCTCAACATTGATGCCATATTAATAATTCTTCCGCTTTCTTGTTTCAGCATTTCACGCCCAGCAAGTTGGCAAAGTGTAAATACCGCAGTCAGGTTCACATTAAGAACGTCTTGCCAATCGGCGTAGAGAAAATCTTCGCATTTATTTCGGCGTTGGATTCCGGCATTGTTTACCAAAATATCGAGTTTCCCACCAAGAAGTTTTAGCGCTTCCGCAAAAGCTTTTTCAATTTTTTCTTTATCGCTTAAATCTACTTGAACACCATATA
>CAZUPJ010000150.1:0-4341 GCA_964622185.1 uncultured Treponemataceae bacterium | reverse complement strand
ACGGCATAAAATATAAGTTTGCAACGCAAACTTCAAAATGAATGAAAGTGGCGATTTTTTAGCCACATCATTCATTAATCCTCCTTAGAATTTTACAGACGAAATAGTTTTTATAAAAGCTGCTTGATTCAATGGTTTAATCAAATATGCAGTAATGCCGTGTTTAACAGCTTGAACAACATTGTATCGAGCTGCTTCACTTGTTATCATTACAATGGGAAGATCTTTTTTATCAGGCATTGCTCTCACTTTTTTTAAAAAATCCAAGCCTGATAACATAGGCATATTCCAATCCAAAAGCACTAAATCAATGCCACCTTTTTCAACTAAAAGCAAAGCTTCTCTTCCGTTTCCAGCTTCTTTAAACTCGCATGGAATTTTTAGTGCACTAAAAGAATTTTTAACAATATTACGCATAATTTGCGAATCATCTACTACTAGAATAGTTTTCATATACCCTCTCTCTAATAAATATTGTAGATATGCAATATTTTACTCTATCTACCATTTCTAAAGCTAACAAAAAACATTCACTTCACAAAAAAATTAACAATACTGAAATTAAAAAATTACCGTATAAATTGAAAAAACTGTTCATCTTTTTCAATCTTCTAATCAAATTTATCAAGTGATACAGTCACTTTTCTTTATCAAAATGGCCCATAGACGATTCGAACGTCCGACCTATTGCTTAGGAGGCAATCGCTCTATCCAACTGAGCTAATGGACCAATTTATTTACACTCAAATTATCTTTTCCAAACTAAAAGTAATGCACCAAGCACCAAAAGATGAGATGACAAACTTTTTAAGAATGCCAAGAAAGTGTTCAAACTTTCAAATGCTCCATCAAGAAGACCGCCTCCACCAAATACGTCTACCAAAACAACAATCACAACCCATACAATAATAATAATAAAAACAAATAGGTTTGTAATTTTTCCAGTGTTAATAAAAAAGTTAAGAAATAAAAACACACCTGCAATTATTTCACAAAGACCAAGCACAATTACAATAAAATTTGCAAAGTCTCCATCAAAAAGGCTGTGAACGGCTATAGCAACTTCATTCCCACTAAAACCAGCTTGAAGTCGTCCTAAAAAGCCCCCATCTAGCTGAACAGTTAAAATACCCGAAACAATTAAAAATAATGCAACCGCCAATTGAATAAGAATAGGGCTGATAACCCTCTTTGATTTTGCCATGAAATAATACCTCCTAGTAAACTATCATTATAACAGCTTTTTTTCATTTTCTCAAGTAAATTAATACTTTAAAATATAAAAAAAGACTATTCCATCAAGCAAAAAAACAGCATATTCTGATAAAACATACGTAAAAAATATGTTATTTTTTTATAGCTTTCATAGACTTTTTCCACATTATGTTTCGCACAATAAGCAGAGCAAGCCCACCTCCCATCATGACTAGACAAAATATTTGCCCTGTAGATATATTTAATAAAGATTGATTAAAGTAAATTGGAGATCCTGGCATGGCAGTTATTCTATACCCAATATCTGCATCAGGTTCTCTAAAGTACTCTATAATAAAACGAAAAAACCCATATCCAAATGTATATACAGACGTTAAAAACCCGTCGAAAGGATTTTTTTTTCGCAAGAACCATAAAATTAAAAATAGTATAATTCCTTCAAAAAGAGCTTCATACAATTGGCTCGGGTGCCTTGGAAGATTTACAAGCAAAGAGTCTGCCGTGATAGAAATTCCTGCCTGATCAGCTACTTGCTTCACCCATGGAATTGATGCTGAAAAATGTGGTGCCGTTGGAAAAATCATTCCCCATGGAGCTGTAGTTATTCTTCCATATAGTTCGGCATTAAGAAAATTTCCAAGCCGTCCAAAGGTATATCCCAACGGTATTGCTATACCCATAGCATCTATCCATTTGAGCATTGGGCGCTTTTTTACAAGACACCAAACAACCATTCCTAAAAAGCCTCCGAAATATCCTCCATGGTATGACATGCCAGAAAACCCTGTAAAAACACCAGCTGCATTAAAAGGCCAAAAAATAAGCCATGGTTTTTGCCAATAAATACCAGTAGTATCATAAACAAGTGTTCCAAAAAGCCTAGCCCCTAATAAAAGACCTATAATACCATATGAAAAAAAACTAAAAACATCATCATCTGTAGTAGTTACGCCGCTTTCATTAAGTTGCCCCTCTTTTACAAGTTTTCGGAACACCATAATTGCTGTTCCAAATGCAAAAATATACATAAGACCATACCAACGTATAAGGCCTAAGAAGGGTACACCTGGAAAAATTTCAGGAGAGATCCACGAAGGGTAATTAATAGCTAATATCATACCTTAAATCCTTGTGCATGTGCTTGCAGTATTTTTGATTTTAATAGGTTGTTTGCGTTTCTAAGTTGTGTTATTTCGTACTGTTGAGATTTTATTGTATCGGCAAGGTCGGCCGTAGTAAGTGCTCCCGAACCAATTAAATCTTCTATGTAAGACATTTTTGATTCATAGTCACTTTCCGCGTCGGTTTCAATTGAGTCGAAGCCTGAAACCTGAAACCCATTTTCCCCAAATGTTGTTTGCCTCGATTGAATAATTTTATCAGCGATTCGATACACTGATTGAGACAGAATTGACTGTGGCTTATACATTGTAATGGGCATTCTTGATGTTAGTGCAACATCTTGCATAGGGTCTCTAAAAATTATTCCAAGATAGTCAATATCAAGACCTAAATAATCAACACACGATTTTCTTATTTTTAAAGCTCTGTCTGCTGTTTTTGGATCTTCAATCATATTCATAATAAGGCGTGGTTTAAATTGACTCATGTGTTGCACAAACACTTGCGTATTTTGGGGATCTACCTTCATTAAAACTTCTACAAGCTTGGGAATATATATTTTTTGTAGTTCTTGCGGCTTTGATTTTAACTGTTCAAGAAAGTTGTATGCAGCAGATTTTTTTGGGAATGAATTATACATAAGTCTAAAAACTGCATTTTTCAAAAAGAGATATGCATTCAAAGTTGCGGTAACAGAAGGCGCGGTTACCAGTATTCCTTGAGGAGACAGTAAAAACATATCAAGTATGGTTAAATGGGTTCCAGCACCTAAATCTAAAAGCAAAAAATCTGCTTCAACTTTTTGTAAATGCCTAATTAAAGATTTTTTTCGGGCATAGGGAATAGCAGTTAACCCTGGTATTTCAGAGTCTCCCGCAATAAAACGAACATTTTTATACCCTGAAGGAATAATTACATCTTCAAATTTGCAGGCTCCCGATAAAAATGTTCCTAACCCTATTTTTGGGAGCTGCTGACTAAATGCTAAATGCAAGTTTGAGGCACCTATGTCGAGGTCTGCAACAACAACATTTTTCCCTGCCTTTCCTAAGGCAATTGCCAAATTTGCCGCAACGAGACTTTTTCCAACTCCACCTTTTCCACTTGCAATAGGAATTATTTGCATATTAACTTTCCGACCTTTTTTCTTTATTACTTTGTTTTATTATAATCACTACCGATAGTATAACATCAATTGCAAAAAAAATCATCACAAAAGGTACCATTTTTATAAAATAAACACCATCAGCCATAATATTGGTTGAAAGATTTTTCATGTATTGGAAAAGAAATAACACAAAACCTGTAACTGTTGCAAGTTTTTGCATAACAAATAAAAGAAGCCCAAGCTCTTTAGCATAAGCAAACCCTTCAGTTATTTGTTCATTTTTTATTGCGGTATACACCACATAAAGAAGCACAAAAGGAAGTCCCAAAAGCGGGGAAAGCATATACCATCCAAAAGATATATGTACGCCCTCAAGATTTATTTGCATACTCAAAAGAAAAGCTAATCGCCCCAGCTCATACAAGACCAATAACAAAATTAATTTTTTTTTCATCTATGCTACGAGTATATACTATAACCATGATAGTCGCAAGCTATTTTAAAATGCAAAAGCCCTGCTTCATTTCTGTCGCAGGGCTTTACGAATTCTACATTTGCTTATTTGTAAAGAATGTTAGAATAAATGTTTTCATACAATTCTTGTTTTCCTGATTCTACTTTTAAGTCTTTGTATTCTGGAGCAAGTTTTGCAAGTTCTTCAAGTGAAAGTTCTTTTTTAGCAAACTTTGCACCGTTTCCACTGTCGAAAGAAGCGTATCTGTCTTTTCTCATTTTTGCTAAACGTCCATCTTCTCTCATTGCTACAGCTTTTTCTAAACCAAGAGCAAATGTGTCCATACCACCAATATGAGCAATAAATAAGTCATCTTGATCGGTTGAGTTTCTTCTGATTTTTGAGTCGAAGTTTAATCCACCTGTTTTGAATCCACCCATTT
>CAZUPJ010000149.1:0-4346 GCA_964622185.1 uncultured Treponemataceae bacterium | reverse complement strand
TTTTTTACCTTATGAGCCGAGGAATAAAAGAAGAAGATGCAAAGGCAATGGTTGTTGGTGGATTTGCAGAACCAATTGCAAAGCAACTTCCGTTAGAATACGCTGTTGAAATGAATAATCTTATTCACTTAGAAATGAATGGAACCATTGGGTAAGGAGGAAGTATATGAGTATAAAAAATAGTGTAAATGAACTTCCCGTTGCAACATGGAACCATCTTGGAGTAAACGGGGCTACGGTTCCATCTTTTCCGACATTGCAAGAACGAAAAGCTTTTGATTTACAAATAGCACTTCCTTGGACCATTGAGTTTAAGGATGTAAAAATAAACTCAAGAGGCGACGATGCCTTAGAAGAGTTTGTGTACCAAAATAAGAATGCACACATTGCATTAAGTGTAACAGAACACGTGCAAGAATCTCTTCATATTAGAGCTCAACTAAATAAAGAAAACAATTTCTTATGCGAAAGTGTTATAATTGATGTTGAAGAAAATGTAAACACAAGTATTTTTCATGTTGTGTCTTCAGAAAAAGATGCACATGCCTACTATGCAGGTCTTTTAAAAGTACATGCAAAAAAAGGATCAACAGTACACTTAACAATTGCACAGCTTTTAGATGAGTCTACGCAAGATTGGTCTCAACTTGTTATTGAAGCAGAAGATGGTGCAAGTGTAGAAGTGGTAAGAATCCTTTTAGGGGCAAAACATACTCTAAGTGCCGTTAAAACTAACTTAATTGGAGAAGGTGCACACTTTGCACTTAATACCTATTATCATGTAGGTAGTGATAACGTAATTGATATAAATGATATTGCAGTTCATACGGGAAAAAACACCGATAGCGATATGTACATTGGTGGAATCTTAGATGGAAATGCAACAAAGATTTATAGAGGAACCATTGACTTTAGAAAAGGAGCTATTAAAGCAACTGGTAAAGAAATTGACGATGTTCTTTTAATGAGCCCCAATGTACATAACAGAACGTGCCCGTTAATTCTCTGTGGTGAAGAAAGTGTAGCAGGAGAGCATGCCGCAACAATCGGCCGCTTTAATGATGAGCAACTATTTTACCTTTGTTCAAGAGGATTATCGGTAGAACAAGCAAAACAACTTTTAATAGACGCAAAACTATATAATGTTGCAAGTAAAATAAAAAATGAAACTTTGAAAGAAAAAGTGATACAGTTTGCAAAGCAAGGAATAAAATAGATGATCAATGTTGTTAATGACTTTCCAACCTTACAGGTAACAGAAAACGGAAAACGACTCGTATATCTTGACAGTGGAGCTACATCTCACAAGCCTGTTTCGGTTATTGAAGCAGTAAAGAGATATTACGAAACATCAAATGCAAACCCACATAGAGGCGTGTATGAACTTTCTGCACGTGCAACAATAATTCACGAAAATGCTCGCTCAAAGCTAAAAACATTTATAAATGCACCAAAAGAGTATGAAATTATTTTTACAAAAGGTGCAACCGAAGCATTAAATCTTGTGGCATACAGTTTTGGAATGGCATTCTTAAAGCCTGGCGATGAAATTATTGTGTATGCTGCAGAGCACCATGCAAACTTTGTAACATGGCAAAGGGTTGCCCAAGTTACTGGTAGCACAATTCAATACGTGCATCCTGATGCAAACGGACATTTTGACATGAGCGAATACGAGCAAAAACTTTCCAATAAAACAAAAGTTGTAGCCGTTGCAGAAGTTTCAAATGTATTGGGAGTTCGCCCCCCCGTAGAAAAAATTACCGAAATGGCACATTCAATGGGTGCAGTTGTTGTACTCGATTGTGCCCAAAGTATTCCTCATAAAAAAATCGATGTAACAGCAATGGATATAGATTTTATTGCTTTTTCTGCACATAAAATGTATGGACCAATGGGAATCGGTGCACTTTACGGAAAAGAAGCCTTGCTAGAAAAAATGCCTCCTTTTTTATACGGAGGAGACATGATTGCAGGTGTACATGAAAGCGGAAGTGAATATGCAGGTCTACCTGAAAAATTTGAAGGCGGAACACAAAATATTGCAGGCGAAGCAGGGCTCATTGCAGCAATTGATTATATTGAAAATATTGGTTGGGAAAAAATAATTGATCATGAAAAAATTTTAATGTCACGCCTTTTAAACGGCATGAAAGAATTAGACTTTGTTGACGTTTATGGAGATTTACGAGCCGAAAACAAAACTGGCGTCGTTGCCTTTAATGTAAAAGATGTTCATCCACACGACACATCAAGTATTTTAGACGTTGACGGTATTGCCGTTAGAGCTGGTCATCATTGTGCTCAGCCTCTTATGGATCACTTACAAATAAACTCATGCTGTAGGGCAAGTTTAGGTATGTACAACGTTGAAGCCGATATTGACCAATTTTTAGAAAGTTTACATAGGGTTAGAGGAGTTATGGGAGTATGAACCTAGACACAATATATACACAGTTAATTACCGAAAACTCACGCTCACCGCGGCATAGAAGAGTAATTAATCCTGTTACATTTTGTAAGAGAGGAAACAATCCTTCTTGTGGCGATGATATAACATTAAGTGTGCATATTAAAGATGGCAAGCTAGATGACGTTGGGTTTGATGGCGTAGGATGTGCTATTTCTCAAGCATCTGTTACTATGATGATAGACCTTGTAAAAGGTAAAACCGTTATTGAAGCAAAAGAAATAGTAGAAATATTTTTACATATGATAACAGGAAAAGAACTTACAGAAGATGAACTTGATAAACTAGAAGATGTACAAGCATTGGCAGGAATTGCAAAAATGCCTGCTCGAGTAAAATGTGCGGTATTAGCATGGAGAACGCTACAAGGCGAACTTGAAAAAATAGAGGACTAAATGACAGTATTTGAAGCAATAATATTGGGACTATTACAAGGAATTACTGAGTTTTTACCGGTTTCAAGTTCGGGACACTTGATGGTTGCACAAAGACTTTTTGGTCTCCAAGACATACCTATTTTGTACAATGTTTTTTTACATGTTGCAACACTTTTTGCCGTTGTTATCTTTTTTAGAAAACAGATTATTGACCTAGCCTTGATTTTATTTAGATGGATTTTTAAAAAGCATAACCCAACAAACGATGATTCGCACGGATTATACTCACATGCAAATTCACTTTTAGAAGAGCAAGCAAAACGTCAAACTATTTTAGCCCTTATTTTTGCAACTATAGTGACAGGCGTTATGGGGTTAGTAATAAGTCAAATACTTCCTGACCTTCCAATTGTGTTTGTATATATTGGCTTTTTAGTTACCGCATCAATTTTGATATTGTCTGCACGCCTTGCACCAAGAGTAAATAAAAATGCAAAGCAAGTAAACTACGTTACTCCAAAACAAGGTATATTAATTGGTTTTGTACAAGGTATTGGTGTGTTCCCTGGAATTTCTCGCTCAGGCATTACCATTTCAGGTGGAATTATTGCAGGTCTTAACCGAAATGTAGCTGGTGAGTTTTCCTTTTTACTTTCAATTCCTGCAATTCTTGGTGCCTTTTTACTTGAAGTGCGCGATTTAGACGGCGTTGCATCCTCTATTGGATTACTACCAGTTCTTTTAGGATGCCTTGCAGCTTTTATTTCTGGTTTTTTTGCTCTAGCGTTTTTGATGAAACTTATAAAGAAAGGTAAACTCGAATACTTTGCCTATTATTTAATACCACTTGCAATTGCAGGACTAATATTCTTTAATTAACAATTGAAGAAGCTAAAACCACAAAAAATCCTACACTCAAAAATGGAATAAAGGGAAGTGACATTCTATGTTGCCTCCCTTTTTTACTTGCAAAAATGAGACAATAGAACATAAAAGCGATCACACACGCGACAAGTGCTGCAATAATGAATCCTCTCACTCCTAAAACCATTCCCATTGCACAAGAAAACCAAACATCTGCTAGTCCCATTTTACCTTTGCATATGAAAAAAGCAAAAGCAAAGGTAAGAAGCGCAAAAGCACCATCGATTATAGTCTGAAAAAATCTCTGCAATACTATTTGAGCAGTAAACTCTGTGGTAAATACTATTAAGATATTTGATAATAATACAACGAAAAGCATAACAACACTAAAAATCCTTGGCACTTCCCCATTTTTTATGTCAAATATAGAAAATAAAATGGCACAAGCGCTGAAAACTATAGCTGTAGGAAAATTAGTAAAATCAAATGTATATATATTAAAAAAGTTTACAAAATAAAATGCCATATACAATATAGTACTACAAGTACAAAAAGAAAACTACCTATAAAAATATAAAAACTATGAAAATAAAGTTAAAAATAATGCTTGCGTACTCGTACATGCTGTGATAGAA
>CAZUPJ010000148.1:0-4368 GCA_964622185.1 uncultured Treponemataceae bacterium | reverse complement strand
TAAGCTATTTTAAGGATTTTGTATAAATGGACATAAAAATACTTTTGAAAGCAGTTCCTTTCGAGCTAGAGCGAGCAATTGCAAAAAACATAAACATTCGTTTAAAAAGACGCCCATCAAGTGCCCCATTTGTTAGTGGCGATACATATAGAGCTTATGCTGATGTATTGTACGACGAAACAAAAACATGCAAGGCGGAAGACATAAAAGAAGGAAATATTGTTTTTGTAAGTGCTTGGATTCTTAACGACTTTTACACACATGTATTAACTAGAGTAACAGAAAAATTTATCTTAATAACACATCAAAGTGATGTAAATATTACAGATTCAAAAGAGTATAAAACAATAGCTAATAACAGTAATGTTATCCACTGGTTTGCACAAAACTGTACATTAGAGCACAATAAAGTTACACCTCTACCAATTGGTTTAGAAGATACATGGAGGCATAACGCAGGTTATGTAAAAGATTTTGCTTCCCTTATAAAGAAAAAGGTGTGCAAAAAATCTCCAAAAATTGTAGTTGCTTTTACCATGGGGACAAATGCGGACGCACGTTTTGAGTGTTATAGAGCCCTGTGGCGAAAACCAATAACAAATGAATTTCCGGGTAGTTTAACATGTAGGCAATATCGTAAGCGACTACAAAGATATATGTTTGTAGCCTCCCCTGAAGGTAACGGCCTAGATTGCCACAGAACATGGGAGTCTATATATTTGGGAGTAGTTCCAATCGTAAAGCGTAACTATATGACAGAATACTTTGCATCGTTAGGCTTACCTATTTGGATTATTGATTCATGGGATGAAGTTGCAAACTGTAGCGAAGAAGAATTAATAAAGAAATATGGTTTTATAATGAAAAATAGTAACTTAGAAGCAACCTCTTTTGATTTTTGGAAGAATAACATACTATCTAAAAGAAAATGAAAACAGTATTTTTAGCACTAAATTTCCATTTAAAAACAACAAAGTCCTCACAATTTTTTATAGATATATTAGAAGAAAAGATATCTGATTTTAATGTAATAAATGTAAATAACGCCTGGTATGATATACCAAGAATAAAGCCAGACACAGTTATTATTTGGCAACATATATTTTCACCAAAGGAAATTGACAGTTGGGGTGCAAAAAATATAATTTTTATACCCATGTATGATGCATGCCCACATACAGAAGAGTTTTGGAACCAATATAAAAAATATAAAATATTTTGCTTTTCAAAAACCTTATACAATTTTTTACATATTAGAGACTTTACTGTTATGTATAGTCAGTATTATATTAAACCACAAGCAGGAAAACAAAATGTACAAAAGATGACCTCTGTTTTTTATTGGGAAAGAAGTACACTCATTGACTGGAATCTTATAAAATCTATACTAGGGACCAATAGTATACACAACTTACACTATCATAAGAGTAGTATTATTGCACAAAGTAATCCTTCTCAACCTACTAGTGAAGATATTTCTTTATATAATATTTCTTTTTCCGATTGGTTTGAATCAAAAGATGATTACAAAAAAATGCTACAAAAAATTTCTATCTATATTGCGCCAAGAGAAAGCGAAGGTATTGGTCTTTCCTTTATTGAAGCTCTATCGCATGGATGTTGTATTATTGCTTACGATGCTCCCACAATGAATGAATACATTAAGCATGGTATTAATGGATATTTGTTTACTGAAAACAATGTACAAGAGCTAGATTTTTCAGAACTAGCTCTTCAGAAACTGTGTAAAAATGCTTCACAGTCATCATCTGAAGGATGGAAAACATGGTGTAACTCAGTTCCAAATATAATTGATTTTATTCAAACACCGTTACTGCACTATTACCCGAAAACTTCAATGTTACTTTGCATAAAAAAAAGATTAAAGGCAGAAATCCGCTACATAATCAAAGGAAAAGATTAAACTATGAAGAAATCAGCTGTAGTTAAACTCTTTGCTGGTCTTGGAAATCAAATATTTCAGTACGTTTATGGTCGCTATCTATCAGAGAAAGGATATGATGTAACTTTCTTACAAGATACTAAGGTAGATGACTTTAGTAATGTTTTTAAGACAGATGAAGATACAATAAAACCTTGCAAATATATTAAAACAAATAATAAGGTAAAAATTGTAGCCATAAAAATACTACATAAGTATGTGTTAAAGAATTATTACGCAGATTATTTTCAAAATAAATTATATTCACTTAAAATATTGCCTGAATTATCACATACATTAGTCTTTAAAAATGAAAAAAGTTATAAAAATACAAGTGAATACAAAACTATAATAAGCTCTAAATCGGTTTCGCTCCACATTAGAGGAGGAGACTATCATAAAGAGCCAAACTATGCAAATATTTGCACAAAAGAATATTATCAAAAAGCAATAAAGGCCATAGCTGAACAAAAGCCAGACGTTCAGTTTTTTGTATTTACAAATGATTTACAATATGCACATAGTATTACAGAAGGCTTTGAAAACATAACATACATACAGAATGAAAATTTTACTAAAGACCCTGGATTTGATTTATTTTTAATGACCCAATGCAAACACAATATTATTGCAAACTCGACATTTAGTTGGTGGGGTGCATTTTTAAATCAAAATATTGAAAAAATTGTTATATGTCCATCAAAATGGACAAACGATATACTGGATGTTATAAATAATTTTGCAATTGAAAGCTGGAGGAGATTATAAGCATGTTAGGATTTGTAATGTCAGTTCCTCAAAAATATGAAGAACAAGCAATAAAGTGTATACAAAGATTACGAAATAAATTTCAACTTACTAATCCCGTAGAAATTTGGGAAACAGGCAGTGAAATATCAGACTCTGCACGAGAAGAATTGCAAAAATTAGATAACATTATCTTTCGAAATGTTCTAGAGTATACTGACGATTTAGCACACTGGCGAGGTTATCAAATTAAAGCTTTTGCAGCTTTCCATACATCCTTTGATGAGTTTATACTTTGTGATGCTGATATTATGTTTTGCCAAAACCCACTTAAAATTTTAAGTAATTCAGGATACAAGAAAACAGGAACATATTTTTTTAGAGATTTAATGTGGAGATTTAAGAGCGATAAATCTGAAAGCTATGTAAAATGCCAAGAATGGATCAAATCTTTATTTGCATCACCTCCTCCTTATTTTGCTAAAGAATGGTTGCATTTTTTTGACCAAAGTAATTCAAGTAAAGTTAGAAGAGGCCTTTGCAAAGAATACATGGAAGCAGGAGTAATGTACTTTAATCGTAACAAAATAGATGATGTTTTAGAAGTAGTATATAAGCTCAATGATAATCATAAAGAAACTTACAAATATGTTCATGGAGATAAAGATACGTGGTGGATTGCATGTTGCGTAAAAAACAAGGCATACACTATGAATAAAAGTATTCCTATTTTTTTTCCGCCACTAACTCACTTCTATGAATTCCGTCCCTTCTTTTATCAAAAAGAAATTAATATTTTTGAAACAATATACTATTGGCTTAAAACACCAGTAAGAATATTTAAACACAGTAGAACAATTTAATGACAAGGAAATCCATGCAAGAACAATCAATAACCTGCCCCGTTGCAATGATTATTTTTAATCGCTATGATAATGCACATCAAGTACTAAACCAAGTGCGAAAAGCACAGCCTCCCAAACTATACATAATTGCAGATGGACCAAGAGAACATAAAGAAGGCGAAAAAGAGCTTTGTGAAAAAGCGAGAAGTATTGTAAACGAAGTAGACTGGAAATGTGAAGTTGTTACACACTTTGCAGAAAAAAACATGGGTTGCAAGGAAAGAATTTCAACAGGATTAACATGGCTTTTTACACAAGTCGAAGAATCTATAATTTTAGAGGATGACTGTCTGCCTTCTATGAGCTTTTTTTATTATTGTGAACACATGCTTGAAAAGTATAGAGATGACAAACGAATTATGATGGTTTCTGGGAACAATCATGCATTTGCAAAGACAAAGACTCCTGGCTTTACTGACGACAGCTACTACTTTACACGGCACGTACATATTTGGGGTTGGGCTACGTGGGCACGAGCATGGCAATCATATGACTTAGAAGTAAAAAAATGGCCTGCCTACCGTAAAAAGGGATATTTAAAAGCTTTTTTTTCAAAGCAAAGTCATTATTATTTTTGGGAAGCTATGTTTGATTTTTACTTAAAAAAGAGAATTCCCTCATGGGATGGCGCTTGGGTATTTGCAGTTTGGTCTCAAGGCGGACTTTCTATTGCACCAAAAGTTAACCTTATTCAAAATACTGGCATCTCAGCCGATGCTACACATACAACCGAGCATGACCGTTTTTCTCGTCAGCAGGCATTTGAACTTGACT
>CAZUPJ010000147.1:0-4386 GCA_964622185.1 uncultured Treponemataceae bacterium | reverse complement strand
AATTATGAGCTGATTATTCAAGATCCCAGTGGACTTACAAGCGAAAATGTTTCTACAACAAGTTTTATTACTGTAGAACATTACAGTCCGTATTATTTAAATATTAGTGCAGGTTATTCCTATGCTGTTTTCCCTCCATATGAAAATGGAATATTTGGTGGGTTTACATTCCCTGTAAAAAACATTTCTGCCCGTGCAAAAGTGAGCTACTTTCCCTTTGTTTCGCCAACAATAGGCGCTTTAGGCTTTGAACTTTCTTCATATTTACTTTATAGCAATTTTATTGCAAGAGATACAAACTTACAAGGATTTATTTTTCCTATCACATTCAATGTAGCATATCAAAAACAATTTGGTAAAAAGTTTGTTCTTGATACACACCTTGGCGTAGGTTCTACGTTTTTATATAATTTTATGGAGCATACAAGAAATATACCTATGCAAAATGCTGCTTCTTTGAGTGCTAGTGTTGGTATTGCGGGGCAGTATTTTATTGGTGATAATTTTTTTGTTGAACTTGGAGCCGATTATATTTACTCGTATCTTTTAGATAATTCAAGTTTTCATGTGGTATTGCCAACGCTTTCTGTTGGTTGGAACTTTGGCAAGAACACATCAGAACCAGTAAATGATGAAGATGTTTCAACGGAATTAGATTTTGAACAAGAAAGCAGTGATAACCCAAATTATTTAAATATTAGTGCAGGCTATACGTATGCTCTGTTCCCTCCAATTGAAAATACCTTATATGAAAGTTACGATTTTCCTACAAAAAATATTTCTGGAAAAGCAAAAATAAGTTACTTTCCTTTTGTTTCTCCAACAGTAGGCTCTTTTGGATTTGAACTTTCTACTTTTGTGCTTTACAATACATTTGTTAATAACAATGTCGAAATAAGTGGATTTATGTTTCCTGTTACCGTGAATGGCGTGTACCAAAAACAAATAGGCACAAAATTTGTGTTTGACACACATCTTGGTGCAGGAGCAACGTTCTTGTACAATTTTATGGAACAAAATACTTCTACTAGTATTCAAAATGTTGCGGGAATAGCTTTAAATGCAGGTGTTGCAGGCCAGTACTATATTACCGATTCAATATTTGTGGAACTTGGAGCCGATTATGTGTTTACATACTTTGTAGACGGTGCATCTTTTCATTCCATATTACCAACACTTTCTGTTGGTTTGAATTTTGATTGAGGAATAGGAGAAAAAATGAAAAAGTTGTTTGTTTTAGGTATTATTTTTTTAGCGACACTCACTTCATGCGATTTATTTTTAGCAGAAGTAACAGAATTGTATAATCCCGAACGATTTACGCCATTACAAGAAGGAGAAACCGAAACTGGAACGAAAACCTATACCGTAACCTTTGATGCAAATAATGGTACAAATACGACAACTACACAAACATTTACGCAAAATGTGGCACAAAATCTTTCAACAAATGCCTTTACACGAACAGGCTACAGTTTTGCAAGCTGGAATACAAATGCTGACGGCACAGAAACAAGCTACACTGACGGTGCAAGTTATACTGCCAGTGCCGATATAACCGTGTATGCACAATGGACAGCAAATACCTACACCGTAGCCTTTGATGCAAATGGCGGAAGTGGAACAATGGCTAGCCAAACCTTTTCGTATGATGTGGCACAAAATATTACTGCAAATGCATTTACAGACCCAAGTGGTAAGTTTTTTGCAGGCTGGGCAACAACAAATAATGCAACAAGTGCAGAATATAGCAATAAACAAAGTGTTATAAACCTTGCAAGTGAGCAAGGTGCAGTGGTTACGTTATATGCAGTTTGGTCAAGTGTACCAATCTACACGGTAACCTTTAATGCAAATGATGGAACAACTACAGCTACTACACAAGCATTTACGCAAAATGTGGCAAAAAATCTTATGCAAAATTCTTTTGTCCGAACAGGCTATAGTTTGGCAAGTTGGAATACAAAGGCTAACGGCACAGGAATTTCGCTTACAGACAGTGCAAGTTACACCGCCAGTGCAGACATTACCCTGTTTGCAATATGGACAGCAAACACATATACTGTAATCTTTGATGCAAACGGTGGAAGTGGAACAATGGAAAATCAAGCCTTCACTTATGATATTGCACAAAACCTTACAGAAAATAGTTTTACAGACCCAAATGGTAAATATTTTGCAGGGTGGGCGAGCACAAATAATACAACAAGTGCAGAATATAGTGATAAACAAAGTGTGAAAAATCTTGCTAATACCCAAGGCTCCGTAGTTACTTTATATGCAGTTTGGGATATAACCAGTATAACACCAAATTCTGCCTACCTTACTATTGAATACTACAATGGGGCAAATCCTGCAACAATAGACGACTTACATACCTTTGCTGTAGTTGATGAACTAGATGCCAACTTAGACCCCACTGGTAGTAAAACTACTATGCCGATAAAAGACCACCAGATGCTACTCCAATTTAATAATAGAGGCACATGGAATGGACATAAACTTGAAGTTACACAAGCCGAACTCGAATCATTCCTTTTGGAACTAGGAGAATCACCTTCAACTACAGCAGAGCAAACAGTTGATATGATGATAGTTAGCTATCCACCTCTTTTGGTAGAAAAAATAAATAGCAACACAGTTAAATATAACCTAGCGGTGCACTATCTTGAGGTTGCAAACACTGCTCCATACGACGGACAAGTTATTTTTACGAACGGAGATGATCCTATTGATATGAACATAGAAGTTGATATGGATAGGAATGGTACCTCTGACGGAACCTTATTAACCTTTGCAACGTATTCGGGGGCAACACTTGACAAAAACGTACTAACAGGGTCATTCTCAACAAAAATCGATTTAGAAAACTTTGTAGCAAGATATTCAATCTATGATCCTTACGCATATGGCTCTATTATAGAAATTGACATACGAAACTATATGGTTTTGGCACCTCCTCCCTCTTATTTTACTGTAGATACTACTGGTACACAAATAACAGGGTATAATGGTACTGATACAGTTGTGGTAATACCTTCTGAAATAAATGGGATTACTATAACTAGTATAGGAAGTCAAGCTTTCATTCGAAAAGCCTCAATAACCAGTGTAACTATTCCCGATAGCGTTACCACCATAGGAAACTCTGCCTTCAGTAATTGTGAGGGGTTAACTAGTGTTACTATTCCCGATAGCGTTACCACCATAAAAAGCGATGTCTTCTGGGGTTGCAGTAGTTTAGAATTTGTACATACAGACAGGACTAAAACAACAGGAAACGCAAATTCTTATCCTGAATTCAATGCAAGTATGGGAACAGGTTGGAGTCCAACTGGTAACAGTATATTCTTTGATGATGCAACATGGGTGCCAATAACAACGCCACCAACAGGAGGCTTTGTAGATTACACAACGAAAGTTGAAACAGGAAGCATAACTATGAAAGCCATAACAGGTGGAAGTTATACGTTTGGGCAAGTTGCCATAGATTCAGCTAAATTAACAACAGTAGCAGACTTTTACCTCGGCGAAACCGAGGTAACCCAAGCCCAGTGGGAAACGGTAATGGTAAACACATGGCCTGGAGCAGCACCAAGTAGTACGTATGGGGATGGAAACGATTACCCTGCGTATTACATAAATTGGTATGATGCAATAGCGTTTTGCAATAAATTGAGTATTATGGAAGGGTTAACACCGGTATACAGTGTAACAGTTAGCGGACTCGAGGTTGACTGGGAAAATATAACAGGAGCATTAACACCTGATGGTGATGATACTGATTGGAATGCAGTTAGTGTAAACCCTGATGCAAAAGGCTACCGCTTACCAACGGAAGTAGAATGGGAATACGCAGCAGGTCACGGGGGATTTGAAGGCACAAATCCAAAAGACCGTTTCGAGTATGCAGGTACAAACACCGCTGGTACAGGGGCAGGTCAATTAGGAGAATATGCGTGGTATACAGATAATAATAGTCCAAGTGGAAGTAAAGAGGTCAAGAATAAAACACCCAACGCCCTTGGACTCTATGATATGAGTGGGAACGTATATGAGTGGTGTTATGACAAGTGGTCTGATAGTAGCTTGTACCGTGTTTTCCGTGGCGGGGACTGGGACGATAGTTCGTCTTATTTGCGCGTAGCCGATCGCAACTCCGACGCGCCTAGCGATCGCAACTCCAGCATCGGTTTCCGGGTGGCTCGCTCGGCTGTGTCGCCCTAAGCAGCAAGTGAGTGTAGGCAAAAGCGAGTCTCGGAGTTATTAATTATTAATTAGGAATTGTGAATTAGGAGTGATAGATTTGCACATTAAGTGCAACACTAATGAAAAAAATAGTGGTAAATCTTTTCAAAACCCATTAAAATAGATGTCGACCAAAAC
>CAZUPJ010000146.1:0-4422 GCA_964622185.1 uncultured Treponemataceae bacterium | reverse complement strand
ACCACAGGCTCGGAAACCTTTCAACAAAATATCCTATAACATTTATTAATAAGCCTGTTGGGGCAACATCAACATTGGTTGCAAGCCTTTATCGTGAAAATAGAATCTCAATTCCAAAAGAAATTGCCTGCATTCTTTTAAGTGCTATTCTATCGGATACGCTTATTTTGCAATCTTCTACAACAACCGACATTGACCGAGAAACGGCAGAATATTTGTCAAATATTACAAACCTTGATATACATGAACTTGGACAAGACATTGTGATGGCTGCCAGTAGAATTGGTGGCAGAACGGCAAGCGAAGTAATTCATCAAGACATGAAAGAATATGCAGATCGCACATTTAAGTTCACGGTAAGCCAGATTGAAGTTGACAATATGGATGAAATTCTAAAAAGAAAAGAGGAATTTTTGTCTGAACTTGAAATAGAAAGGCGGAGCCAAAAATTATTGTTTTGTGCAATGATGGTAACCGACATTACCCAGCTAACAAGTATTTTGCTAGTAGCAGGGGAAAAAACATTTATGCAACACATAAACTTCCCTTTAGCAGAAGATTCGGTGTATATTGTAAACGACATAGTTTCACGTAAAAAACAGCTTGTGCCACTTTTAAGTGAACAAATAGAAAATTATGACGCATAAAATATAGGGCGTTCCCCGCTAAAGGCAGGTCGAGCTTTTCGTTGCCCCTGCAATAGCTTCGCTTCTCCTTTGGTAGTTAATTGGAGGGTGAAACGGAGTCACTAACGTAAATTTTAATAAAAGGAATAAAACATGAATATAGCATTAGTTGGCTACGGTAAAATGGGTCACATAATTGAAGGTATTGCAAAGCAAAAAGGACACACCGTTGTTGCAACAATTGATAATTACGCAAATGATGCAACCCACAAGATTTCAAACAATGAAGAACTTGCACAAGCAATAAAAAACAGCAATCCTGATGCAATTATTGAATTTACCCATCCGAACGCCGTATTAGAAAATATTAAAACAATTCTTCCATTAGGAATTCCTGTAGTTGTAGGAACTACTGGTTGGGCGCAATATGTAGAAGAAGTTTCTGAGCTTGCAAAAAAACATACGAATGCTCTTTTTTATGCTGCAAATTATTCAATTGGTGTAAATATGTTTTATAAAATTGTAGAAGAAGCCTCAAAGCTTATGGCTAACTATGATGAGTATGACGTAGCACTTTGGGAGGCACATCATACCCAAAAGGCAGACTCTCCTTCGGGCACAGCACTTGATCTTGCAAAAGCAGTAATGAGAGGGAATACAAAAAAAACTGAAACAGTTATCGATGCCTTTCACGAAAAACCACAATCTCACCAATTGCATGTATCAAGCACACGTGTAGGTTCAGTACCTGGAACACACACCGTATTTTTTGACTCAATGGCAGATACCATTGAGCTTACACATACTGCAAGAAATAGAGAAGGTTTTGCACTTGGAGCAGTTCTTGCATCCGCTTGGCTTTTTAATGGTGTTCAAAATGGGAACCTTACAAAAGGGAGTCTTTATACTATGGATGACATGCTTGGCTAATGGCTAATGTATGTTTTCCAAAAAAATGTAATTGCCTCGTTGTTTTAGGGCCAACTGCAGTTGGAAAAACAGCCCTTGCTGTAACACTTGCAGAACACTTTTCTGCTGAAATTTTATCTGCAGATTCGAGGCAAGTGTACAAAGGGTTGAATATTGGCTCTGGTAAAGACTTAAACGAGTACACCGTTCCATACCACTTAATTGACATAACCGATTTGTCATGTGAGTACTCGGTATACGATTATCAAAGTGATTTTAACAAAGCGTTTTTAGACATTACTAATCGCGGTGTTTTACCCATTGTTGCAGGCGGAACAGGAATGTACCTTGATGCAATTATTAGAGGCTATAATTTAGTAAAAGTTCCAACAAACGAAGTATTACGTGAAACTCTTTTGGGAAAATCTATGGAAGAACTTGCTGGTATACTTATTTCTCTTAAAGAAAAAGTTGGAAAAACCGTCCATAACGATACCGATTTAACTGAGCACCACAGGCTTTTACGTGCAATAGAAATAGAAACATTTGAACAATCAGGAAATTCAATAGAAAATCAAACAATCGAAAAAAAGGTTGACATAATACCATTGATAATTGGAACAACCTTTCCACGCGACATGCTCCGTGCAAACATAAAAAAACGTCTCATTTCAAGACTTGAAGAGGGAATGATTGAAGAGGTAGAAGCGTTACATAAAACATATTCGTGGGAGAGACTGGAACGACTTGGGCTTGAATATCGCTTTATTTCTGAATTTTTACAAGGCAAAATTGCCACAAAAGAAGAACTGATAAATTTGTTATACATTGCTATTGGACAGTTTGCAAAAAGGCAAGAAACATGGTACCGTGGCATGGTAAAAAAGGGTGTAACAATTAATTGGCTGCCTCACGATGGCTCAAAAAAAGATTGTGAAAAATTTGTCAGATTTGAGTACGCTCTTGATATAATTAAAAAATCATGAAAGATGTAATTGCCATATACAACGCAAAAAATTCATTTTTTGTAAAAAAAAACAACCTTTTACCAAGTATTGAACATCTCATACAAAAAATAGACATTGCAATTGTAATCCCTGCGTGTAACGAATACCCAACGATTTTTGAAGCATTTGAGTCAGTGTATTTATCTTATCAAAAGGCTCGAAAAAATTTAAAACCGCACTCAATAGGATTTGTCGTTGTTGTAAACAATAAAAAATCTGCCTCTGCCAAAATTAAAGAAAATAATTTTCAATTATTACAACATCTTTCAAGTTACACTCTTGCAAACTGTCCTATAATTACCATTGAACTTACAAAAACAGGCTTTGAACTTCCCGAAGCACAAGGCGTTGGATATGTAAGAAAATATGGTATGGATTTTGCTTTATTGTGCGGGGCTACAGTTATCGCCTGTATGGATGCAGATACGTTAGTAAGTGAAAACTATATAGAAGAACTTTTTAATTTTTATGAAAAATGTAATATGGCAAAAGAAAGTAAGAAGGCTATTCCTGTAGGGGCTGTTACGCATTTTGATCATCAAAAAAACGAAGATACAAATATAGATACTATTGCACGAGAATATGAAAACTATATGCGAACGCATAGCAAAAACTTAAAAGAGTGTGGCACCCCTTTTTGGCTGTGGGCATTAGGTCCTACAATTGTTAGCTCTAGCTATGGGTATGCGGGAAGTGCTGGTATGAATAAAAGGGTTGCAGGCGAAGATTTCTATTTTTTACAAAGTCTTGTGAAACTTCATATTCAACAAAATAATAATGGTTTTACAAAGGATGATATTGCAAAAACGCTTGACTTTCCTATTCTTAACTGTGTTGTACACCCTCAGTCGAGGTTTTCTGATAGGGTTCTTTTTGGAACAGGAAAAAAGCTTGAGAATGTAAAACACGGAAAAGATATTATTCAATTTTATGAAAAGGATGTATACGCTTCAATAAAAAGGTTTTTAGATTTTTTTAATTTGGCTCAAGGAAATCCAAGCTTATTTTTTGAAAGGGTTAAAAAGGAACTTCCGACGGTTTGGAAATTTTTAGAAAAAGAAAATTTTTTTTCAGTGTGGGAAGAACTCTATCGCCAAAACAAAAAAAGTGACAAACGCGTTTTTAGTGCGTTTCATTCTTGGTTTGACGGCTTAAAAATATTACGGCTTATCCATTTGATAAGCCGTTGAGCTTATGCAACAATAGCAGAACTGTTTGTGTTTTCAACTTTTGTTAAATAACCAGTTCTAACACAGCTTTCAAAAAAAGTTTTTTCAATAAAGTCTGTTACCACTTTTTTGTATCCATCGTATTCTCTTGTAATGCGTACTACGAACCCTTCATCTGTTTCTCTTTCGATGGTCAAATAATCACTTGGATTGTGGCTTTTAATAAAATAACAACTCATTTTCAATATCTCCCAAATAAATTAAAGTTATTATGCAAAACTTGCTATACTTTATTATCGGGAATACAAAAATAAATATTAGAGTTTTTTATTGTATATTCAGATTTTCAAACGGCTCTGGTTTTGCAAAGTGATACCCTTGTGAAAAATGAACATTGTTTTCTTCCAATATTCGTTGGATATCAGCATTTTCAACAAATTCAGCAGTAATATAGGCTCCAATAAGGCGTGCCATATAGCAAATAGCATCAACAATAAGTTTGCTTTCTTTGGAAGTTGCAAGATTTTTTATAATATCGCCGTCAATTTTAATAATATCGGGACGTAAAGACATTATTGAAGTGTATGTAGCAAAACCTACGCCAAAATCATCTATAGCAATTTTACAACCTATATCTCTTGCATCAGACAAAAAGTTTTCAAGCTCTTTTTCATCGTTATAGTTTTCGGTTTCTACAAATTCTATAATAAT
>CAZUPJ010000145.1:0-4432 GCA_964622185.1 uncultured Treponemataceae bacterium | reverse complement strand
ACAATCTTGAGTTTTTCTTAAAAGAAATAATTCCCGTTGCTGTTGAAAACGATGTAAAAATGGCCATTCATCAAGATGATCCACCTTGGAGCATTTTTGGTATTCCGCGTATTATTACAAACGAAAAAGCTATTGATAGAATGTTAAAAATTGTTGATTGTGAGCATAATGGTCTTACTCTTTGCTCAGGGTCGTTAGGATGTGCTTCTTTTAATGACTATCCCGCTATGGTTCGTAAATTTGGATCAATGGGACGCATTCACTTTGCACATCTTAGAAATGTAAAAATACTCGACGGGGGCTTTGAAGAATCTGCCCATTATTCAGGTTGTGGCTCGTTAGACATGGTTGAAATCTTAAAAGCCTACCACGATATTGGATACAAAGGGTATTTACGCCCCGACCACGGTAGAATGATTTGGGGAGAAACAGGTCGCCCAGGCTACGGTCTTTATGACAGAGCCTTAGGAGCCAGTTACATAACTGGTATTTGGGAAACCTTAGAAAAACTAAAAAAATAATTTGCATTGAAAAAGGGGCTACTACAGAGTAGCCTTTTTTCATTTTAAAGATAACCCAATGCACAAGAATCTCACAAGTGTTGACAAAGTTACATTATCTTGTTACATTTATGACATACCCCCATGGGGTGTTCTCTTAATTTTAAGGATGTGCTATGCAGCAAAAACAACAATTTAGTATTACGGGAATGACGTGTTCTGCGTGCTCTTCACACGTAGATTCTGCAGTATCAAAAATACCTGGCGTCAAAAAAGTTACTGTTCAACTTTTAACAAACTCCATGCAAGTTGAATTTGATGATGAAGTTATAAACAGTCAAGATATTTGTGAGGCCGCTACCAAAGCAGGATACCCAACATCGAAAAAAAATGCAGTGCCGTCTCAAAAGGAAACAGTACACAATACAGAACTACAAGACGAAAGCAAAGAGATGTCCTTTCGCTTAAAAGTTTCATTTGCCTTTTTAATTCCCCTCATGTATATCTCCATGGGGCCTATGATGGGGCTACCAATTTTTGATATTTTTACTGGCTCTAAAAACGCTATCATTAATGCCTTTACACAATTTTTACTGTGCTTACCCATTTTATTTGTAAATCGAAAATACTTTACCGCGGGTTTTACAAAGCTTATTAAGGGAAAACCAAACATGGACTCACTCATTGCGGTGGGTTCGGGTGCATCATTTCTATATGGCATAATAGCAATGTACATGATTACTTATGGCCAAAATTATGCTTTAGTACATACCGTTCATCAATATATGCACGATATATATTTTGAATCTGCAGCAACCATTCTTACATTAATTACACTCGGAAAGTATTTTGAAGCTCGCTCAAAGGGAAAAACTACCGAAGCAATTAAAAAACTTATGGATTTAGCCCCCAAAACAGCAATTCGCATAAAAGGCGATATCGAAGAAGAAGTTTCGATAGAAAACATTGCAATAGGAGATATTCTTGTAATAAAACCTGGAACAAAAGCTCCTGTAGATGGTATTGTGATAAAAGGCTATTCTTCAATGGATGAATCGGCCTTAACAGGAGAAAGCATTCCCATTGAAAAACAAGTAGGAGATACAATTTTATCTGCAAGCACCAACGGAACCGGCATTTTACACATTCAAGCAACAAAGGTTGGTGAAGACAGTACCATTTCTCAAATTATTCGACTTGTAGAAGAAGCAGGGAACAGTAAAGCTCCTATTTCCAAACTTGCCGATAAAGTAAGTGGCGTATTTGTGCCTGTTGTAATGGTGATTTCACTTTTAGCCTTTATATATTGGTTTTTCTTTGCAGGAGAAAGTCTTTCTTTTTCTATCTCGATTGCCATTGCAGTACTTGTTATTTCTTGTCCGTGTGCACTAGGCCTTGCAACACCAGTAGCAATTATGGTTGGAACAGGTGTTGGTGCCTCTAACGGGATTTTAATAAAATCGGGTGAAGCACTCGAAATTGCTCATCATATTGATACAGTTGTGCTAGATAAAACAGGCACCATTACCGAAGGAAAACCCCAAGTTACCGATATTATTCCAACAGATGGACGCACAAATGATTACTTACTGGAAAGAGCCTATGCCATTGAGCGATTTTCTGAGCATCCTTTAGCTTCTGCCATTAACGATTATGCTAAAAGCAGAAATCTTACACCGTCTGAAGTGAGTGACTACAAGGCAATTCCCGGCAAAGGAATCATCGGAACCTTTAATAATAAAAACGTTTTAGCAGGGAATGTAAAACTTTTAGAAGATTTTAACATAAAAAATGACTGGATAGAAAACATGTCTAGTTCGTTATCCGATGAGGGTAAAACGCCTCTATTCTTTTGCGAAGATGACAAAGTCATTGGTGTCATTGCTGTTGCCGACACGATAAAACCAACAAGTAAAGAAGCCATTTCTTTAATGAGAAAAATGAACTTAAATGTCATAATGCTTACAGGCGATAACAAACGAACGGCTAGAGCCATTGCAAAAGAAGTTGAAACTACAGAGGTTATATCCGATGTACTTCCGCAAGATAAAGATGCCGTTGTAAAACAGCTTCAAGAGCAGGGCAAAAAAGTCGCTATGGTTGGCGATGGTATTAATGATGCACCTGCATTAGCCCGTGCAGATGTAGGCATTGCTATAGGAGCTGGTATGGACATTGCTATGGACAGTGCCGATATGGTTTTAATGAAAAGTGATTTATTGGATGCAGTAACTGCTATTACCCTTTCAAAGGCAGTTATTAGAAACATAAAAGGAAATCTCTTTTGGGCATTTTTCTATAACACCATCGGTATTCCAGTAGCAGCAGGACTTTTTTATACACTTTTAGGCTTTAAGTTAAACCCAATGATTGCTGCAGGAGCAATGAGCCTTAGCTCTTTATGTGTTGTAACAAATGCTCTGAGGCTAAAACTATTTAAACCATTTAAATTGAATATAGTAATAAAACAAAAAACCAAGGAGATTTTTATGAAAAAGAACATTGTAATTGAAGGAATGATGTGTGGTCATTGTACCGGTCGGGTAAATGAAATACTAAACTCAATGGATGGCGTAACAGCAACAGTATCGCTTGATACAAAGTCTGCAGAAGTTACACTCACAAAAGAAATTGCAAACGAAGTGTTTGTAGAGGCTATTACAAACGCAGGATACAAAGTACTTTCTATAGACTAAAAGGAGCTGTATGAAAGCAGATAGCAAACACATTACTCGTCTATTAAAAACTGCCCGAGGCCAAATTGATGGTATTTTGAGCATGATAGACGAGGACAGATATTGTATCGATATTTCTACGCAACTTATGGCAACGCAGGCAATTCTTGCACGTGCAAATAAAGATATTTTAATTTCGCACATTGAAGGCTGTATTAAAAATGCAGTAAAAGAAGGCGATGTCGAGGAAAAAACGCAAGAGCTTACAAAAGTAATAGGAAAGTTATTAAAATAATCTGGATTGATAACATTTGCTTTACATGAGTTAGGAGTATTGTCATCTGTACATAGTTATTTTTTTGTTGTATAATTATTATAAGACAAAAAAATATACAGAGGTTTTAATTCATGACAATATTCGGTGTAGTTCTATTAGGCATAGGACTTGCCATAGATGCTTGTTGCGTATGTACCGTAAGTGGTTTTATCTACAAGCCAAACATACGCACATCGCTTCAAATAGCACTTCCCTTTGCCATTTTTCAAGGAATTATGCCACTCATAGGTTACTTTGGTATAGGGCTTTTACCTGATGAACTTTTTCAATATAATCACATAATAGCCTTTGTACTTTTAGCCTTTGTTGGATTAAAAATGCTCATTGATGGCATAAGGTTTCAACAGTGTGCAGCAACACAAGAAAAAAGAAGCACAACAGGAATAACATTTTCAGTTATGTTTATGCAAGGTGTTTCTACTAGTATTGATGCTTTAAGTGTTGGTGTAACGCTCGGAAATGAAAGTCTATCTTTTATGCTTCGTTCGGTATGCATAATTGCACTAATTACGTTTATTATGTGTTTTGCAGCTGTTCGCCTTGGTGAAAAAATTGGAACAAAGTTCAATTGCAAAGCAGAAATTTTTGGTGGTATTATCCTTATTTTACTGGGAATAAGTCTTCTTTTCGGTGGAATTTAGGCTTTATCCATTCAGAAGCAAAAGCAGAAGTTTATTGATAAAATCCTGTTGTATACGATGGCGAGTATACTCTATTTAAAGACAGAGAAACTGTAACTATAGGTGATATTTCTATAGAATGTTTTCACATTCCCGGCCACACTAAGGGACACAGTGCCTACTTAGTAGATAAAAAATATCTTTTTACTGGCGACAGTATTGCCACAAATGAAAAAGGCGGCTATTGCTTTTTTAACTTTTACAACATGGACACTATACAAAATATTGCATCTTTACAAA
>CAZUPJ010000144.1:0-4474 GCA_964622185.1 uncultured Treponemataceae bacterium | reverse complement strand
TAAACATGTTAAACCGTGCACCAGTTGCGGCTAAAAGTTCATCATTCTTTTTTATAAGCAATGATACTTGCGAAAGCAAGCTTTCAGCTACCTTTTTGTCAAATGAATTGTCTTTATTCTGTTCAGACACAATCTTTCTCCTATTGTTTATTATACCACACTTATTTTTTATTTGAATCATCTTTTCTTACTTTTTCCTATTTTATAAAAAAGTAAACCACATCGTGTCATATTATGAGGGGTTTTAATTTTAGTATTAGTTGCGCTTTCTTGCATGTAATAGTATCAAGTCATAACACTCTTAACTTGTTTTATACTCGCATACTTTCAATCAGTTTATTCTAACTCCTGATATTAAATTCTTCAACAAAATCTGCAATAACTATGAGTCTGTCTTTTTTTTCCACTATAGTTTTAGAATATGGATTTAAATAAGCCTTTCCATTTCGCATAATTCCTACCAGTGTTTTTCTCATGGTACTTTCTCCAGAAGTTATATATTTTTTATATAGTTCTGTAAAGGTTTTTCCATCATCGCCTATTTCCAAATCGACTATTCCAAATTCATTTTTTGTACTATTTAATAGCTCTTCTACAAATTCAAAAATTTCAGGATTCAGCGAAGCTTGCCCTAATAACGCACCTATTATATGCCCGCTAACAATAAGATTTTCACCATCTTGACTTCTTAAAAGTTCAATATTCTGAATGCCGTTTATTCTCAGTAGCACTGTATCTACCTGTTTTTTTATATCCTCATTTGAGGCTAAAATATGCTTTATCAAGATAAAAATTGACATTAAATAATCGTCATCCGATTCTGATATACTGTTTAATAAAATTCTAGAATACTTTTTTTCTCTAATTAAGTTTGTTAAATAATCAATTCTATCATTTTGGCTGATAACCTCTTGTATGGGAATATGATGTATTGAATTTACATAATCTTTATAGGTTGAATCAATAATTGAATAAAAAAGCTCTCTTTTACTGATAGTCAATATGTTTTTGTCTTTTAACTCTTTGTTTTCAAAACTCTCTTGTGATGACTCTTTAATAATATTTTCACACAGCCTTTTGTTTCCATCTGGAGATTCCGTTGCTAGTACAATTAATTTTGCATTAAAAGGAGGAATGATTGAACTCTCTAATGTCGTAAAAAAGGTCTTGCCTTCAATAGTGTAACCAATCAAAAGAAAATTGTTATCAAAACAATACTGAGCAATTTCTAAAATCATAGAATCTTTTAGCGGATTTTTTATTATGTAAAATTCATTACCAGTGTACGAAAATAGCTCTGAATAAACAGAATATAAGCCTTTAAATACAATTGATTGCACGGTAAGTTTTAATAGGAGGTCTTCTCTGTTAATACATGTTAATTTAAAAGGCTCTATACTTATTGATTTGAGTATTTCTTCTGTGTCATTTTGTGAAATAATAACCGACACATTAATTTTGCATTCTATATGTTGAACATCAATTATTTTTTTTAATGCCAATAATTGTTTTAATGCCATTGTGTCATTTTCTTGGAGTATTACTATAGTTGCACATTCACTAATATTCAGCTTTTCTAAAATTGTAGTATCTAGCGAGTTTTCCTGTTTTGCAATTACTTCAATTTCTTTTGTTTTACGCAAACTTAACTTTGCATATACCGTGTCTTGTTCAAGGTTGGAGAGAATAAAAACTGTTTTAATTTCACTTCTCTTATATTCATCAATAAGAAAAGGAATACTTTCATCCCATCCTAAAATAATTGCATGATTTTTTTCTTGCACTGAAAAGGTCTTGTTGCGTAAGATATTTAGTTTTTCTCTGAGTCCTTCATTTAGAATTGCAACTACAGCACTCCAAATAAAGATACCAACCAATGTTACACAAACTAAAAAGAACAAGTAGATGTTTGTCCCACTTTGTGCGGTAATTGTGCCTTGGTCAATGAGATGCATAAAGTTATGCCACAGCATTTGTGGAAAAGAAAAGTCAAATAACAAAGACATTCCATAACTAAAAAGAAGTATAATAGCGAATACGGCAAGAAACAGCAATATGAGCTGAGAATAAACACCTTTTTGTATAAACTTATTTAATAGGTAAAATAATTTTTTCATAAAACCTCTACATCAGAAAAGAATCAACGAAAACAAAAAAGTCCCCAAGATGAGGACTTTTAGCAAAACAAAGATGTAGCTAAAGTGCAGGTGCGTGTTTTCCTCTATGAGAACCATCAGGGTGACGATGACAACTGCCCGAAGTTAAACTTGAAAGTGAAGATGATGAATACCCACAATACTTGCACGTATATTTAGCTTTTTCACCACCTTCATATAACTTATGCTTCCCTTTATGCGAACCATTTGGATGGCGGTGACAACTACCCGCCGTTAAGCTTGAAACCGAAGATGTCTTGTACCCACAGTACTCACAATAAAAATTTGCCATATTTTCCTCCTTAAAAATTAATATATCTATTCCTTTGCATACAGCAAATAGTAATAGCATGTTTTTTCAGATTACACAATCTAACAGATTGTATTTATGTTATTTTACACTCTGTTGTACTGTTTGTCAAGCAAACTTTAATAGGTATAATTATACTAGAAGTATGCATACACTACAAAAATTGCTTGCAAAGAACATGAAAAAGTATCGTTTGCAACATAAACTAACACAATACCAACTCGCAGAAAAATGCGAACTATCTCAAAATTATTTACAAAGTATTGAAACTGCAAGAAAGTTTCCCTCTGTTGATGTTTTAGAACGCATTGCAAAAGAGCTAGATATTCAGGCTTACCAATTATTTGAAGTGCGAGAAGCCCTAAAAGAAGAACTTGAAGCAGAACTACAAAAAACACTGAGCAACCTTTTCGATTCTTTTTAGCAATCATTTTCCTTATTTTTCCCTATTCTACAGCATATAAGTTGACTACAGTGCGTCATATTATAAAAAGAATTTACGAAAAATTGAATAATTTTTTTGAGATTTTTATATTTTTCACTTGTATTTTGCAGATGTTACATATATTCTATAAGCATGAGCGATGAAAAAGACTATTCGTTTGAAGAATTAAACCCTGTATTTTCTCTGTATGATAATTTTATTGAATTTAATAAAGAGTGTGTTGACTTTGTAGATAAGGTAAATGAAGATAATTTCAAAAACTACGAAGACATACTCAAAAAGCAAGAAGATACTTTATCCTTTAATATTTTTAAAGTTTTCACAAAACAATGGAAGTATGAAAATTTTCATTCCGAAGCAATTAAATTTCTTCTAGAATTTAATCAAGGCACTTTAAATGATTTTTTATTATTCTTAAATGAGCAAAAGACCTTAGAAGGAAAGAAACTCTCAACGCAAATTAATATAGAGAATTATATTAATGCAATATTAGAGTGCGAACATGTAATAAAAAATCAACGCAGAATTGATATACTCATAACAGGGCATGGCTCAAAAGATGAAAAACATGCAATAATTATTGAGAATAAAATAAATAATGCTAAAGATCAAGAAGGACAACTACATGACTATTATAATTATATGAAAAAAACCTATACAGTTGATTGCATTATATATTTAGTTCCAAATAAAGAAATAAAACCAAACGACAACTCTTTAGGAATTGAAGAAGAAATAAAAAGGAAGTTAATTATACTCCCAAGTTTTTCAGGAAATACCAATGATTTAGTTACGAGTTTAGAATTTTCATTATCAAACTTAGAATCAAAAACGGAACAAAAAAACAGCAATGAAGAAAATTATAGAGTTTTTCTCAATAATTACATAGATTTATTAAAATATACAGGAGCTGGCGATATGGATGTAGTAGCAAATAAGTTTTTAGAAGAGTTGAAAGAGAAAGTGAAAGAAGATCCAAAGCAATTAAACAAAGTATACTATATAAAAGAAATGCTTGATAATCTTCCAAGGGCAAGAATTCAATTTTTTATTGATGAATTGAAATTTGGCGAAAACTATAAAAATAGTAATCAATGGTTTTATCGTTGGTATTATACAAATATCAAAGAAACACATTGGATAGAAATATTTGTAGAGGTTACAGACGTAAAAAAAACTAAAGTGATAATTTATGATCATGATTGTTATAAAAAACAAGACAAGAAAGTTTTTGAAAAGCTTAAAAATCTTTTATCCAACAAAAAAATTACATACTACACAGAACCTAGCGAGCACTATGATTCCACAGAAACTTGTTGTAAAACTTTCAAATTCCCTGAAGAAGATGAGAAAGCAGTAGAATATCTAAAAAAACTTGACAACATTCTCTCAAATTGGGAAAAATAAAACCTATTACCTGACACACTGTTGTCATATTAGCCACTGTATACTCTTTTACAAGGAGGCACACAATAAACTTTATAACAATAGACTTTGAAACAGCGAATCAATACCGTAACAGTGCAATTTCGGTTGGCTTGGTGAGCTTTATAAACGGCGAGC
>CAZUPJ010000143.1:1518-4479 GCA_964622185.1 uncultured Treponemataceae bacterium | reverse complement strand
CTAAGCTCTCTTGGATAAATTATTATGTCGAGTTTTTTTTCTAGTTTAGATAAATTTCTAAGTTCATATTCATCACCAATTATTGCATTTATGCCTGTTTTTCCCGCTCTTGCTGTACGCCCGGCTCTATGCACAAAAAAGTCTGCATTTGATGGTAAATCCATTTGAATAATGTGAGTAATGCCTGCAATATCGAGCCCACGTGCTGCAAGATCACTGGTAATAATTATTGGAAGTTTGCCCGAGCGAAATCTGTCTAACGATTGTTTTCGCTTTACCTTATCAGTTTTTGCCGTTAATACGGCACAATCTACATTATGATGCCGTAATGTTTCATTTAAATAAATTGTTTCATCGGTTCTTGAGCAAAAGACTATTGCCTTTTTTGGTTTCTCAGCTGCAATAAAACTTCGTAATACTTTAGCTTTATCTCGACGCTCAGCATGAAAAGCCCAGTGAGTAATCCTAGACTTTAGTACATCTTCTTTAGGAAGAAGTGCAATTTCAAATTCTTTTGTGCTCAATTTTTCAATAGTACGTTTTAATATTTTCTGCATACTTTCGGGTAAGGTTGCAGAACATGCAATAAGTTGCACTGTGTTAGGCAACATTCCAACAAGATCAAGCGTTTCATCTCTCATTTCAGGAGAAAATAATCTGTCAACCTCATCCAAAACAATAGCTTTTACAGAATTTATTTTTAGTTTTTTTAAGTGAATTAGCTCGGCTAATCTAATACTAGAGCCTACAACTGCATACGGTTTATCTTTTAAGCTTTCTATTTGTCTTTTTAAGGGTGAACCTCCAAAACACAAAATTGATTTAAAAGGTGCAAATGTATTTACTTCATTTTTTATTTGCGATGCTAACTCTAATGTTGGTGAAATAATAATAACTTCTGGGTTTGGAAAAACTGTCGATTTATTTTTTTCAAGTAAAGAAAGATCTGTGCCATTGTTTGTTTTATTTAAAAAGCTGTCTTGTAAAAGAGGAAGTAGATAAGCAAGCGTTTTTCCAGTACCCGTTTCCGATTCAAAAAAACAGTGTTCTTTTGTTGCAATAAGAGGAATTACCACTTCCTGTACTTTTGTTGGTTCAATTATTGAACGTTCTTGTAGCTTTTTTTCAAAAAACTCGTGAATAGATATGTTTTTCATGTTAAATTTAGTATAGCATATTATACAAAACTATGCTACAATAAATGTTATGAAAATTGGTATCGATGTGTTCGGATTAGAGCACGGCAAATCAGGCATAGGTTCATATGTTATATCTTTAGTTGAAAATTTGCCTCTTGCAGATGAATATGAATATGAACTATTTGGACACGAAATTGACCGGTATACTTTCGATTCCAGAGATGGGAAGGTAGGCTTTGTTGGAATTGATATTGGCGATGATCCTCGCCTTGTTACAATGTGGCACAAGTTCAAATTAAAAAAGTTTGCAAAAAAACAAAAGTATGACACTGTTCTTTTTCCTTCAAGTTCGCTGTTTGGAAAACTTAGCTCAAAAATAGAAAGTGTAATTGTTTTTCATGCTGGAATAACAAAACAATTTGAAAGTGCCGCACAAAAAAAGATTTATAAAACGCGATTAAAATATGCAAGAAAAGCTACAAAAATTATTGTAGTTAGTCAGCAAATAAAAAAAGATTTAACACAGTTAAAAATTGATGCAAAAAAAATTGAAGTTGTTTATAATGGCGTTGACCATCTAATTAACAATGACCATATTGTTAACACATCGCATGACTTAGGCGATGATATAGCCTATATTAAACCCTTTGCAATAAAAAAACCATATATTATTTATGCATCAAGACTATCAAATAGTGAAAAAAAACATATTGAACTAATTAATGCATTTTGTGACTTTAAGAAACGTACAGGGCTTCCTCACCGATTAGTACTAGCAGGAAACGAAGAAAAATATGCAGAAAAAATACATACAACAATTGAAAGCTGCGATTTCGCATCAGACATATTAGTAATTGGCTATTTTCCACGAGAAAGCTTTTTTGAATTATATGCTCAGTCTGATGCAAGCGTTTTTCCATCTGTAAGTGAAGGTATTGGTTTACCTGTTGTTGAAGCTATGGCAACAGGAATTCCTGTTGCCTGCTCAAAACAAGGCTCATTACATGAAATGGCAGGCGACTTTGCCCTTTATTTTGACCCAGACAACATTGAAGACTTTTCAAATGCCATAGAACAGGTTGTAACCGACTCGGAGCTTCGAGAAAAACTTATTAAAGATGGAACGGAATGGACAAAACGTTTTTCATGGGAAAAAACAGCTAATAGAACCATAGATGTAATAAAAACTCTTAATAAATAAAAAAAGCATTTTCGCTAATGCAAAAATGCTTTTTAATTAGTAATTCAATAGTTAGGCTGTTTTTTGAACTATTTGTAATGTATCACCTGAACAATTTTTGTTTTGAACCATTTCTTTAGTAATGGTTAATTTTTTCTTTCCTTTTATTGAAGGAATTTCAAACATAATGTCGAGCAACATTTTTTCTACGATTGCACGTAACCCACGTGCTCCTGTCTTTTGTTGTATAGACATTTCTGCAATTTGTGCAATAGATTCTTCTGCAAATATCAAATCTACATCATCCATTGCAAAAGATGCCATAAATTGTTTTGTAATAGCATTTTTTGGCTCAGTTAATATTTTAACCAAATCATCTTGTGAAAGTTCATTTAATGAAACAGCTATCGGCATACGACCAATTAATTCTGGAATAAGACCAAACTTAACCAAATCATCAGGAATAACCTGATTTAATAGTTCTGCTTTTTCTATTTCAGTCATGGTGTTTAAGTGTGATCCAAACCCAATAGAATGCTGACTAACTCTTGAATCAATTATTTTTTCTAAGCCAACAAAGGCTCCACCACAAATAAACAATATATTTGTAGTGTCAATTTCAATCAATTCTTGATTAGGATG
>CAZUPJ010000143.1:0-1418 GCA_964622185.1 uncultured Treponemataceae bacterium | reverse complement strand
ATATTTGATTTTTCAATTTGAATATCGTCGTTAGCACCACCAATTCCATTATTTGATGTGAGTGTCATACGTTTATAATGATTATATACTGCAACAGCCAACGCTTTTTTTGCATAATCTTGGCTTACTACATATTCATCTAAATATTCCTTGAACTCTTGTGGAGTGGGAACATCTGATATTTGTATTGCGGATGTTTTTGCATTATCTTCTTCTAAAATAGTTTGACACACTGAAACGCACTTTTTACAAATGCAAACACCGCTAGGTCCTGATACAAGCTGCAATGCAGGAGAAGAAGGTTTTCCGCAGAAAGAACAACTTGTACCAAAAATATTTTTATTTTTTGCCATGATTATTTTCTCCTACTTGGCATAACATGGTCAATAATTCCATATTCAAGTGCTTCTGATGCACTCATAAAATAATCTCTTTCCATGTCTTGTGCAACAATAGATGCTTTTTTACCTGTATGATGTGCAAAGTATTCGATAGAAAGATTTTTCAATCTCATAATTTCTTTTGCTTGTATTACTATATCTGAAGCTTGCCCCTGAGCTCCACCCCATGGTTGGTGAATCATAACACGTGCAGAAGGAAGCGAATAACGCTTTCCTTTTGTTCCGCCTGCTAATAACACAGCACCCATGCTGGCAGCTTGTCCCATACAAATTGTTTGGGTGTCGCACTTAACATATTGCATTGTGTCATATATAGCCAAACCTGCGGTAACGGAACCACCTGGCGAGTTTATATACATGCTAATATCTTTATCGGGATTTTGTGATTCTAAAAAGAGAATTTGGGCCACAACTAAGTCTGCAGTAATATCGTTAATTTCACCGTCAACAAAAATAATTCTGTCTTTTAAAAGACGTGAAAAAATATCGTAAGAACGCTCACCATTTCCTGTTTGTTCTATTACGTAAGGAACCAAACTGCTTGATTTTTCACTCATATTTTGTCCTTATTTAGCCTTAGAAAATTTAAAAGGCTAAGTGTTTAAATTTGTATAACCAATAAGAGATTATCTCTTATTGGTTACTTTCTAAAGAGCAAAAATCAGTTATTGCTTATTGTTTTTTGAACAAATCGGCAAAGGTTGTTTTCTCGCCCTTAGCTATTTTTACTTCAGAGAAAAGCTGTGTATACAATTTTTTTTCTCTAATGTCATCTTTAAGATACTCATTTCTGTTAGCATCCGTATAGTGTTTTTTAACTTCTTCTACAGAAATATTTGCATCAACTGCAATTTTTTCGTATTCTGCATCAACTTCAGCGTCTGTTACTTCAATATTTCGTATTTTTAATAACTCTTCAACAATTAAGCGACTTTTTAACATTTTTTCGCAATCGCCTACCCATGTTTCAAGCATTGCGTCTTTTGTTTGACCTGAACCTGTAAGCATACTTTCAAG
>CAZUPJ010000142.1:0-4486 GCA_964622185.1 uncultured Treponemataceae bacterium | reverse complement strand
TCTACTGGAACCATAATAGTCATATCAGATACTTCGAGGTAAATAACATAGTACAAGGTTTGTTCACCGTTAAAAAGTTTTTCTTTAATTTCAACGATTTTTCCTGTGCCTTGGCTTGGGTAAACAATTTGTTGATTTATTTTAAATGCTGTTTTTTTTGCGCTCATAGTTCCTCAATTATAACATATTTTTAATAAATGGTCAAAGGCTATTCCGCTCAATTTTTAAATTTAACTATTGTTACTTTAGGTTTTTTATGCTATGCTCTTGGAATAATTCACTAGGAGATTGAAAATGAAAGATATATACAAAAAGAGACGGGAAAAACTGAGCGAATGGATGGCAAAGGAAGGTGTTGGAGCGGTGTTTTTCCATGACAGTGAGGCATCTCGTACACCGGCTGTGCGTTATTTTTCAGGAATGCCAAATGACTCAATATATATGCAAGCCCTTGATGGCTCAAATGTTCTTTGTTCGTGGGATGAATCAATGGCACACAAAATGGCACAAGTTGATTCAATACTTGCGTACACAAACTTTGAGCGTAGTCCAATAAAAGCTGCTGCAGGTTTGTTAAAACATTTAAAGGTACCAAAAAACTCAAAGGTTGAACTTCCTTCAACTGTTTCTTATCCTCTTTTTCTACAATATGTACATGATTTATCTGATTATAATGTAGTGTGTAGAGATGATGGGGCAACTCAATTTGTTGAAAAAATGCGTGCTATAAAAGATGAGTATGAAATTGAGTGCATACGTAAGGCTTCAAAAATTACTGATGCAATAATAGACTTAATAGAACAAGGCGTAAAAGATGAAACCATAAAAACAGAAACCGATGTTGCCCTTTTAATTGAAAGAGAATGCCGAAAAGAAGGTTGTGAAAAAACAGGTTTTGATACACTTGCTGCAGGTCCTTCAAGGAGTTACGGTATACACTGTTTTCCTCCTTATACCGCTGCACTGTGGCCTGATAATGGTTTGTCTATTTTAGATTTTGGGGTAGTGTACGAAGGTTACACAAGTGATATAACGCTGACAGTCGCAAAAGGACCTTTGACAGGCGAACAAGAAAAGCAACTTGAACTTGTCGAAAAGGCGTATAAGGCAGCATTACCTTTATATAAAGCAGGAGCTTCTATTTTTGCAGCGGGTGCAATAGTTGATAAAATTTTTGCAAAAGAAAAAAGAACTATGCCTCATAGTTTAGGCCATGGATATGGCTTGCAAGCACATGAATGGCCTACGGTAAGAACAAAAATGGATAAAAGTATTGTTTTTGAGCCAGGTATGGTTTTAACTTGTGAGCCTGGATTATATGACCCCGAAATAGGCGGATGTCGCCTTGAAAACGATATACTCATAAAAGAAGATGGCGTAGAGATACTCACCCATTCGAGAATTATTCGTATATAAAAAAATGCTGTCTGCAAAGTTTTTGTAGACAGCATTTTTTTTATTTTGAAAACTCTTGATAAGCACTTGCAGCAGAAAGAAGCCCTGGTTTTGCTTCAATGCGAGTAGCTACGTAATCGAGCTCTTCATTTTTTAAGTTAGAAAGGAGTGTTTCTTTCTTTTCTTTTGATAAATATTCATTGCAAAGAGTTCTTAATGATTCAAACATTTCGGCAGTGTTATGGAACTTTTTAATTGGTTGTGTATTAAAAGAGTCTTTAATTACCTTGCGCACATGATTTATCATTTTTGCTTCTTGTACAACTGTTTCAGCTTGGTCTTCCTCATCAGTGTCTATTATTTCTTCTTCAAGGAAGTTAATTGGGATAATACTCATGCCACGACTGTCGTCTGCTTCATTTTCATCCAAAAAGTCATCAATAGTATCATCGTCTTCTTGAATATCAGGGGCTTCCGTTTCTGCTTCCTCTTCTTCTAGAATTGCATTGAACTCATCATTATCATCAAAAAAGTCAATCATTTCATTTATGTCCATGACTTCAAGAGGGTCTTCATATAAATGCTTTTCCTCTTCTGGTAAGAAACGCGGAATAATTATATCTTCATATTCATCAAATTCTTCTTCCGATTCCTCTTCTGTTTCGAGATTTTCGTCTGATTCCTCATCACCTTCTTCATCGATTTTTTCGTTGTCATCATCGAGTATGTCTTCCAATTCTTCATCTTCAGAAGGGATTTCTTCTTCTTGCTCATCTTCTTCGACGAGTAAGTCATCGACATCAAAGTCGTCATCTTCATCCTCGTGTGTATCCATTTCCTCTATGGCATTTTCATCATCGAGCATTTCCGGAATATCGTCGAGTTCCAAGTCTTCATCAAAGTCGTCTTCGTCAATGAGGTCATCTTCTTCATCTTCAAAGTCTGTATCTACAGGGAGAGACTCGTCTTCCATCTCTTCTTCTGGAATTACATCATCATCTTCAAAGTCATCTATAGAATCATCATCAAACTCTTCTTCATTATAATCCTCAAAATCTGAGTCATCATCTAACATTTCAGCTTCTTCAGGTTCTGGAATAATTTCAGGCTCAGGTTCTGGAATAATTTCAGGCTCTGGAGTAATTTCAGGTTCAGGCTCTGGCTCAGGTGCTGGTGGAGGAGGAGGTGGTGGTGACTCAGGTGCTGGTTCTGGCTGCGGCGGAGCTGGAGGAGGCGGTGGCGGAGGAGCTGGAGGAGGAGCTGGAGCTGGAGGTGGAGGAGGAGGTGGTGGTTCGGGTACAGGTTCTTCCTCTTTTTCTGCTGTGAGTCCAAAATTGGGGAATTCTTCTTCCTCCTCTTCATTATTGGTGTTTACAAAATCTTCGTCATCTTCAAAGCCCATGCCATCAACACTCATATACTCTTGTTCTTCAATTGGATCAAATTGGTTGAAATCTTTATTTTCATCGAACATATGAGATTTATTATCTTCGGGGTTCGAATCTTCTGGTTCATCATCTGGAACAAGTTTAGATAAATCGAATACTTCTTCATTTTCTTCGTTTTTCATGTCTTCAATTTCATCAAAAACAAGAGGATCGTATTCATCGGTTAGGTCATCATCAGATGTTTTTGCGTCCAATTTGAATAGGTCATCTTCTATTTCATCCTCTTCAATATTTGTTTCATTGTTTTCTGTAGTTTCATCTATTCTTTCATTAATGATTGTATCTTCCGCTTCTCTATCAGATACATTTCCATAGATTTTTACAAGCTCTGAAATTATTTCTATTTCTTCAGATTCAGGCTCAAAATATTCTACAAGTGCCGTAATGTCATCTAATATGCTTGTATGTTTACTAATTTCCAACGCTTTTTTCCATGACATAAGAGCATCGGTATAAAGATTTACACGCTTATAGTTGTTACCAAGTAAGTGCCATGCATTCCAATCATTTTTGTTTACGGTAAGATATTCATCTAAAAGACTTTTAGATTCACTGTATTTTCCTGCTAAAGTGTATTGTTGTGCATTGTCAAGCATGTATGCTGTTTCAGTAGGGTAGATTTTTTTTATTTTTTCAATATAACTTTGTGCTTTTTCAAATTCTCTTGCTGTTATGAAGTATTGGCTAAACATGTTTAATGTTGAAAGGTCTTCAGAGTTTTGGTCTTCGAGACCTTGAATTTTAGCCATTGCTTCTTCTGTTTTACCGAGAGCCATAAGACACTTTGCATATTCCATTGAAATTTCTTCAGTACTTTCACCTGTCGCTTCTAATTCTTCAAACATAGCAATGGCATTTTGGTGCTGGCCTTGAAGTGCATATATTTTTGCCAAATCAAATTTTGCTTTAATGTTGTTTGGTTCAAGTTGTAATGCTTTCATATATGAATCTTGAGCATTTTCATAGTCTTTGTTAGCTTCGTAAAAGTTTCCCAATGTTGTATGCATTTTTACATTTTCGGGGTTTAAGGTTACTGCTTTTGTAAGTATTCTTTGTGCTTCATCGTTGTCATCCGTTTGTTCCAAAAGTTCGGCATACACAGACATTGCATCGGGCCAACCTGGCTTTGCTCGTAATGCTGCTTCACAGTGTTTTTTTGCCTGCGGATAATTCTTTTGTGCCAAATAGTTTAGTGATGCGTTTAAGTGCAATATCGGGTGGTTTGGATCTATTTGCAATCCTCTCGAAAATGCTTGTCGTGCTTTATCATAGTGCTCTTGTTTGCTTTCAATACTTCCTAAATGGTTGTAAGCAAGTACATCGTTGGGATTTAAGTCTATAACGTGAATAAAGCATTCTGCAGCTTCTGAGTACTGTCCCATGAGCCTGTACGTAAAACCCATACTGTAGTTTATAGCTTCTGCATCATTACCTAAGGCAAGTGCTTGTTCTAAAACTGCAATTGACTCTTCATATTTTCCGAGCCTTCTGTATATGCCTCCAAGATTTGAAAGTACATCAAAGTTTTCAGGAACTTTGTCTTGGATTTTTGCATATATTTTAAATGCTTGTTCATCATTATCGGAACGCACATATACGTTTGCTAATTTTAACAACAATTCTATATCGTCAGGTTGAGAAAT
>CAZUPJ010000141.1:0-4495 GCA_964622185.1 uncultured Treponemataceae bacterium | reverse complement strand
CCAGCCACCAAACCTATGTCCTGCACGTTCAAAGCTATTTGCAGATAATCTAATTTTTTCGCCTTCACTTACACTTTGTGTTGCTACAGATTGACCTGTTACGGGGTCTCTTCCGCCATTTGCATTAAAGGTAATGGTGTAAACATTCGTAGCCCACTGTGCATACAACATTGTACTGTTTGTAAGAGTAATTTGTCCTCTGTCTTCATAACCCGTTCCCTTTCCGTCACTTTGGGTGTTCCAACCTGTAAATGCGTATCCACTTCGTGTAAAGGTGTTAGAATTAAGGGTTGTTGCAACATTATGAGGAACAGTTTGTGCCGTCATACTGCCCCCACCAGTGTTTGCATTAAAGGTAATAGTATGGAGCTGTGCCCATTGTGCATACAAGGTTGTGTCTGCATTAATGGTTATATTGCCTCTATCTGCATAGCTAGTTCCGCCACTTCCAGATGCTACAGTGTTCCAACCTGTAAATGCGTATCCACTTCGTGTAAAGGTATTCTCATTTAGTGAGGTTTGAACATCGTTAAATACAGCTTGTGTACCCATAGCACCCTCGCCACCATTTGCATTAAAGGTAATGGTACTTTTGAGTGATGTCCACTTTGCATACAAGGTTGTATTCTCTGTTACTTTATCAGTATCAAAGTCCCAATCGTCAGTTAATGCTGTATCTTTGTACCAACCGTCAAACCTATAGTCAGTTTTTGTTGGGGAGTCTGGGCGAGCAACAGTCTTGTCATATATAACCAATTTAGAAGAAATTGCTGTTCCACCATTGGTATCAAAGCTAACTGTATGCCCCCATTGTGCATACAAGGTTTGAGTACTATTTATAGCTGCAACAACTTCGTTGTTTTGGTACGCTGTTCCACTTCCATCCTGCGCTGTTGTCCATCCAACAAAGGCTTTGGTAGCGTCTTCATTTGTAAACGTTTTTGGTTTTAATTGAGCACTAGAACCTTTTTCTACATGCTGTACATACTCTGTAGCGCCGCCTCCATTTTCGACTTTGCCGCCGTTTCCATTGTAGGTGATAGTATAATAATTATTAGACCATTGAGCATAAAGGATGGTACTTTCGGTAAATGTAATAAGACCACCGTCTGCAAATGGAGTACCCTTGCCGTCTGCTTGTGTATTCCATCCAACAAACTCGTGATCAGTTTTTGTAATGGTAGTGTTTTTATCAAGGTATACTTCTGAGCCACCGAGGATAAGTTCTTGAGACACCATTGTACCTGTTCCAGTATTACTATTAAAGGTAATGGTTGGAACTGCGTTCCACTGTGCGTTTAAAGTTGTGTCTGCTGTAATGATAATGGTTGCTTTATCTGCATATGTCGTTCCGCCTGCTTCCCAACCAGTAAACGTATAGCCAGTACGTGTAAATTTATTTGCATCAAGTGTTGCTTGTACACCTTTGTTAACAATTTGTTGGTATGTTGTAACTGCAGGATCCGTACTTGGAAGACTTCCTCCATTTCCATTAAATGTTATAACTGGCTTTTTTTCCCATTGTGCAAATAATTCTGTATTACTTGTAATAGCAATTTGTGCACCATCTGCATATGCAGTTCCATCAACACCGTTTGCCACGGTATTCCAGCCCGTAAAACCATACCCTGCACGTTCAAAAGTATTTTTACTTAGGTTTGTTGCAACTCCACTATTAACCGTTTGGGCAGGCATTGTACCAGTAACAGTTTCACTGCCAGCATTTGCATTAAAGGTAATAGTATATGGTATTGGATCCCATTTTGCATACAGGGTTATATTGTCTGTTACTTTATCGCTTGTAAAATTCCATTTTGTTGCAAAAGTATCTTCTTTGTACCAACCTTCCAATGTGTAATGTTCTTTGGTTGGAGCAGGATTTGGAGCTTCAACAGTTTTTCCTTCTCTTACCGTAATTGGTGCAGGTACAGGAGTGCCCCAATTAGATTCAAACGTTACAAGATAACTCCATTGAGCGTAAAAGGTTGTGTCACCAGCTGGGGTAAACTCGGAGCTTGGGTCATAATCTTTTCCATCTACTTTATTGTTCCAGATAGCAAAGGTTGCATCAGTTTTTGCGAATGTATTTGCTGGTATAGTGGTAGACTTAGTTTTTTCTACATATTGATAGACTTCACCTTTCTGATCAACTGTACCACCGTTACCATCAAATGTAATAGTCCAAAAGTTATTAGACCATTTTGCCGTTAATATTGTGTCTTTTGTAATGTTTACGGCTGCTTTATCTATATAGGAAATTGCATTTCCGCTTTCATCGATAATTGGATTTCCGTTTTCATCGGTAGCTTCCCATCCTATAAATCTTAAATTAGGATCTGTATTTGTAAGAATATTTTCGTTAAGAATTGCTTCAACGCCACTTAGAACTATTTGAGGTGGCATAGTTATGGTACTACCTGCCGAAACAAATGTTATGGTGAGTTCTTCAGCCCATTGTGCATATAATTCTGTATTACTTGTAACAGTAATTGCCGATTCATCAGTGTATGCAGTTCCATCAACACCGTTTGCCACGGTATTCCAGCCCGTAAAACCATACCCTGCACGTTCAAAAGTATTTTTACTTAGGTTTGTTGCAACTCCACTATTAACCGTTTGGGCAGGCATTGTACCAGTAACAGTTTCACTGCCAGCATTTGCATTAAAGGTAATAGTATATGGTATTGGATCCCATTTTGCATACAGGGTTATATTGTCTGTTACAGTATCGACTACAAAATTCCACTTATTTGTAAGAGTCTCTTCTTTGTACCAGCCTTCCAAACTATAATGTTCTTTTGTTGAACTTGGATTAGGTTCTGTAAGAAGATGCCCTGGTTTTACTGTTTGTGCAGCTATAGAACTTCCACCCTGTGAATCAAATTGTACCGTGTAAAGCCATTGTGCATATAACGTAGTGTTTTCTGTAATTGTAACAGATGCTTCATCTACATAAGCACTTCCACTTCCATCTTGTACCGTGTTCCACCCAGTAAAAGTAGCTGTGTTGTTTGCAAATGCATTTTTTTGTAACGTACTTGTTGTATTTTTTCCAACATATTGTGTATATTCCGTTACTATCGGCTCTGTATTTGGTTGTACTCCACCATTGCCATTAAAGGTTATTTTCCAAAAATCTGATGACCATTGGGCATACAGTATTGTGTTTTGAGTAATTGTAATTGCTGCTTCATCTACATAGGTTGTTCCACTTCCATCTGCTACAGTGTTCCATCCAATGAACCTATAGCTCTGGTCAGCATGTGTATAAGTATTTTTAGTAAGATTAGTTTCGACTCCGCCTAACAAACTTTGCACTTCCATTATGCCATTGATAGTTCCATTACCAGGATTTACATCAAATGTTATAGTAAACTTTTCTACCCATTGTGCATATAATGTTATGTCTTGTGTAAGTGTAATTGCAGCTTCATCTGCATAGCTTGTTCCGCTTCCATCTGGTACAGTGTTCCATCCTGTAAAACTATAACCTTCATATGCAAAGGTATTTTTAGTAATATTTTTTTGCACATTTTTTTCAACAACTTGTTCCGGCATAACACCTACACCACCATTTGCATTAAAGGTGATACTGTGTGCATTTAATATCCATTGTGCATACAATGTAGTATGTTGTGTAATAGTAATAGGAGCACTATCTGCATACGCTGTTCCGCTTCCATCTTGTGCAGTATTCCACCCACCAAAAATATGTTTATCGAGTGTAAATACATTTGCGTTAAGAATTGTTTCAATACCACTCGACGCAGGCTGCACTTCCATGTTACCCGCCCCTCCATTTGCATCAAATGTTATATTGTAAATTCTATTGCCATATTCATCAAGATAATTTCGTATTCCTGTGTTTATATAAAAGTTACTACATGATACAAGTAAAAAAAGAATTACTGCTATTAATGTTAGCGTTACTTTGTGTTTTTGTGTTATTTTTTTCATAAAATTCTCGCTTTCTTAAAATCTATAACCAATAGAAACTGCTGGTATTACCTGATGAATTACAACTTCTTTTGGAAAACTTACTACATAATTTACACCAACTTCTGCATACAACCCTTTATAAAGTGCAACTTGAAGAGCAGTACCTATATTTGCTGAAAAGCTAAACTCTAACAAGCCAGGATTTTCTTCTTTTGGTTGTAATTGTAGACTGTACATATTCATCCCTACTCCCACGCGACTATCTAGGGCTAGTAGGTCGTTAAAATGATATTGATGCACAAAATTTGCATGTATAGGAATTATATGAGTTACAAGCTCTTTTTGTGTTGGCATTGTTGTTGCCATTGCCCAATTTGCTCCCAATTCTGCACCCATATTGCCGTAGCTTTTGTGCAAAAAGAGTACGGCAAAGCTTAACTGTGCTCCTGCAGGCGTAAATGTATCTCCAATTGTGCCTGTGCTGAATAGTGCCATAGGGGCATACCCTACATTTACATCAAAGCTTACTTTTTTTTCTTCTGTTACATCTTGTGCT
>CAZUPJ010000140.1:0-4501 GCA_964622185.1 uncultured Treponemataceae bacterium | reverse complement strand
GATCTGTTCCTAGTAGAATGGGTCTTTTGCTTGATTTACAAGTAAGTGCACTTCGTTCAATTCTCTACTATGAAAAGTATATTGTAATTGATGCGGGAGACACCGATCTAAAAAAGATGCAATTACTTACAGAAGATGAGTACTTAGAAAAACAGGAGCGATATGGTGGTGCATTTACAGCGGGTATGGGCGCAGAAGCAATTAAAACCTTGCTTGAAGGTTTAAACCTTGATGAACTAGCATCAGACTTGCGTGCAAAAATGATTGAAAAAGGTGCAAAAAGTGATAGACGCCTTTTAAAAAGAATTGAAATCGTTGAAAACTTTAGAGCCTCTACAAATAAATGTTCTTGGATGATTTTAGATGCTATTCCTGTTATTCCACCTGAATTACGTCCTATGGTGCAATTGGATGGTGGACGTTTTGCTACATCCGACTTAAATGATTTGTATCGCCGTGTTATTAATAGAAATAATCGTTTGCAACGTCTTATGGACTTAAATGCTCCTGATATTATCATACGTAATGAAAAAAGAATGCTTCAAGAAGCAGTTGATTCATTATTCGACAATTCAAAACGAAAAAGAGTAGTTAAAGGTGCTTCGAATAGACCTCTTAAATCAATTTCAGATATGCTAAAAGGTAAGCAAGGTCGTTTCCGTCAAAACCTTTTAGGTAAACGTGTTGACTATTCTGGGCGTTCAGTAATTTGTGTTGGTCCTGAGTTAAAACTTTGGCAATGTGGTCTTCCTACAAAAATGGCACTTGAATTATTTAAGCCATTTATTATGAAAAAGCTTGTAGACAAAGACGTAGTTTACAATATCAAAAAAGCTAAAATGCTTGTAGAATCAGAATCTCCTGAAGTTTTTGCTATTCTTGACGAAGTAGTCAGAGAACACCCAGTTATGCTTAACCGTGCACCGACACTTCACCGTCTAGGTATTCAAGCATTTGAGCCTGTATTAGTGGAAGGCAAAGCTATTCGTCTTCATCCACTTGTATGTCACGCATTCAATGCTGACTTTGACGGTGACCAAATGGCTGTTCACGTACCACTGACTCAAGCTGCACAAATGGAGTGTTGGACATTAATGTTGTCTGCTCGAAATCTTCTTGACCCTGCTAACGGTAAAACAATTGTATATCCTTCTCAAGATATGGTTTTAGGTATATATTACTTAACAAAAATTAAACCATCCGGGAAAGGGACAGGTAAGCGTTTTAGTAGCGAAACAGAAGCACTCTTAGCAGCTGAAACAAAAAGTATTGACTGGCAATCTGAAATTCATGTTCCAATTATGAAAGCTCCTTATAATGGGAAAATAGTTGCAACTACTGCTGGACGAATTGTCTTTAACGATGAAATGCCAGCAGATGTTGAATACGAAAATGAGCTTTTGGGTGATAAAGAATTAAAACGTCTTATTGAAAGGGTTTATAAAAAACAAGGTCCTTGGTTAACAGTACAAATGCTTGATGCTATTAAGGCAGTAGGGTATAAATACGCTACGTTCTTTGGAGCTACCATTTCAATGGATGATATTCTTGTTCCTGAAGAGAAACCTGAAATGATGGAAAAGGCAAATACCGAAGTAGAAGCTATTACAAATCAGTATCGCCAAGGTCGAATTACTCAAGACGAACGCTATAACAGAGTTGTTGAAGTTTGGACAAAAACAAACGAAGACTTAACAAATGTTATGATGAAAAAGCTTGAAAATGATAAAGAAGGCTTTAATACTATTTATATGATGGCATCTTCTGGTGCTCGTGGTAGTAGAAACCAAATTCGTCAACTTGCAGGTATGCGTGGTCTTATGTCAAAACCTAATGGTGAAATTATTGAACTTCCAATTCGAGCAAACTTTAAAGAAGGTTTATCAGTTATTGAGTTTTATATTTCGACAAACGGTGCTCGTAAAGGTCTTTCAGATACCGCTCTTAAAACTGCAGATGCTGGTTATTTGACTCGTCGTCTTGTTGATATTGCACAAGATGTAGTTATCAATGAAGAAGATTGTGGTACTATAAATGGTATTGACTACGAGACAATTAAAGACGGCGATGAAATAGTAGAAGCATTAAAAGATAGAATTGTAGGTCGATTTACGCTTGAAAATGTTACACACCCAATTACAGGTGAATTGATAATCGGCGTAAACGAATACATAACCGATGAAATTGCAAATGAAATCGATATTGCAGGGGTTGAAAAAGTTAAGCTTCGAACTGTATTAACTTGCGAAGCACGTCACGGAGTATGTTGTAAGTGCTACGGAAGAAACCTTGCCCACAATAAAAAAATTGAAATTGGTGAAGCTGTAGGTATTATTGCTGCTCAATCTATTGGGCAACCAGGTACACAGCTTACCATGCGTACTTTCCACGTTGGTGGTACTGCGTCTAAAATTAGTGAAGAAAACAGAATTGGCCTAACATTCCCTGTTATTGTTCAAGGTATTACTGGTTCTCACGTTGTTATGGATGACGGAACATGGCTCTTTACTCGTAAAGGTCACATGGATGTTACTCGTATTTACGGTGATTATTCACTTGAAGGTGCAAAAGTTCTTGTGTCAGATGGAGATAAGGTAACAGCAGGTACACCACTTTTTGAAATGAAAGGTGAAAAAACTCTTGCTTCAGACCCAGGTCGAATAATTTTAAATAAAAAGCAAATGTTCCTAGCTGGTAATAATGTTAAAATCGAAATAAAAAATGGTTCAACGGTAAATGTAAAAGAAGGCGACTTTGTTGAAGCAAATAAAACAATTGGGCGCTTCGATGCATTCTCAGATCCTATTATTGCTGAACATACTGGTTATGTTCACTATGAAGACATTATTTTAGACTCAACACTTGCTGAAGTTGTTGACGAAGAAACAGGAAACGTAGAAAAACGTATAACTGATCTTCATCTTGATACAAAGCAGCCTCGTGTATTAATTACTGATGAAGCTGGTAACGAGCTTGGAAGCTATTATTTACCTAGTGGTGCGGTTCTTCTTGTAGAGGATAAGCAACAAATTAAAGCAGGTACGCATATAGCAAAAACGCTTAAAGAATCTGCAAAGACAAGTGATATTACAGGTGGTTTGCCTCGCGTTTCAGATCTGTTTGAAGCACGAAAGCCAAAAAATCCTACGGTTATTGCTCAAATTACCGGTGTAGTTCAATTCAAGGGTATTACAAAAGCAAAGAGAGTAATTACTGTTGTTGACCAATATGGGAAAACATTTGACCATTTGGTTCCTATGACAAAAAGATTGCTAGTTCGTGATGGAGACACTGTAGAAGCAGGTGAAAGCTTATGTGATGGTTCAGTAAGTCCGCATGACATACTTGCCATTATGGGCGAACATGCACTTCAAACATATTTGATGGATGAAATACAACAGGTTTACCGAATGCAAGGTGTAAGTATTAATGATAAGCACATTGGTATTATTGTTCGCCAAATGCTTAGAAAAGTGGAAATCGTTGCAGTAGGGGACACAAGGTTTATTTTTGGTCAACAAGTTGACAAATATAAATTCCATGAAGAAAATGAACGCGTAATATCTGAAGGTGGACAACCTGCTATTGCTCGACCTATGTTTCAAGGTATTACGAAAGCTGCATTAAACATAGATTCATTTATTTCTGCTGCTTCTTTCCAAGAAACGACGAAAGTATTAACGAATGCGGCAATTGCAGGTGCGGTTGATAACCTTCGTGGGCTAAAAGAAAATGTTGCGATTGGGCATTTAATTCCAGCTGGAACGGGTATAAAGAATTATAAAAACATCAAATTGTTTGATGAAAATGCTTCAGACCTTGATATTCAAATGGATGAAATTCTTGAGAGACGGAAAATTGAAAAAGAAATGGAATCTCAAGCAGAAGAAGTTTTATTTGAAAATGAGAGTGAAGAAGACTAAAATTAATTAACAATTAATAATGTATAATTAATGATTGTTCGGGTCAAGATATGGGGCTTTACGTTCTGTATCTTTGACTATATTGACAGTATGATAAAAAATTTGTTATACTGTCTACCCAATGTAATTTCGACCGGTGTGCTGGCCGGTTAAAAAATAGGAGAAAAGGCACATGCCTACAATTAATCAATTAATTAGACAAGGGAGAAAGTCAGCTGCGAATCGGACTAAATCGCCTGCTTTACAATCTTGTCCTCAGAAACGCGGTGTATGTACCCGTGTTATGACTGTTACTCCCAAAAAGCCAAACTCAGCTCTTCGAAAAGTTGCTCGTGTTCGCTTAAGTAACGGTATTGAAGTTACAGCATATATTCCCGGTATTGGGCATAACTTGCAAGAACACTCTGTTGTACTCATTCGTGGTGGTCGTGTTAAAGACCTTCCTGGTGTACGTTATCACATTATTCGCGGTACTAAAGATACCCTCGGTGTTGAATCACGAAAACGAGGTCGTTCTAAGTACGGTGCAAAAAAACCAAAGGCATAAGGAGAGACGTAAATGGGTAGAAAGAACAAAA
>CAZUPJ010000139.1:1761-4522 GCA_964622185.1 uncultured Treponemataceae bacterium | reverse complement strand
ACAACCTTTTCCCCGCGTATTACAACACAAGTAGAAATAACAGACATTATTGAAAATTCTTCTTCGTTTTCTTTTTCGAGTGGAAACTCAATTGCAGTTGTTCACATTGAAGGTGTAATTCAAGATGAAAACGCCACATACAACCAAAAGTGGCTTTTAGACACTATTGAATCACTTACCTATGATAAGAGTAATGCTGCCATACTTGCATACATAAACTCGCCAGGTGGCGGAGTATATCAATCGGATGAAGTATACCTAGCCTTAGAAGAATATAAAACAGAAAGTGGGAAACCCGTTTGGGCCTATTTTGGTCCGATTGCTGCTTCTGGTGGGTATTATATTGGGTGTGCTGCCGACACAATTTATGCAAACCGCAACACACTTACAGGCTCTATCGGTGTTATTTCAAGCTCATCATTTGATTTAACAGAACTTATGAATACATATGGCATAAAAATGACAACCATAACTGCAGGGCGAAATAAAAACATGATGAATGTAAACAGCCCTCTAACAGAAGAACAACGAGCTATTATGCAATCTATTGCCGACGAAGCCTATGAACAATTTACTGGTATTGTTGCACAAAGCCGTGAAATGGAATTAGGCTATGTTCAAACACTTGCCGATGGAAGAATATACACTGCATATCAAGCAGAGGATAATGGACTTATAGACTCTGTTGGCACATTAGAACAAACTATAACCGACATGGAAATAAACCTGTTTGAAGGGTATAGTCTATTTGTAGAGCATTATTACTACGAAGATGAACGAACTTTAACAAACTATTTTTTCGACATTGCATCTTCTGTAAAAGCATTATTTGGAACAAAAGAAGCAATGGCCATTGAAGCCATTCAGTCAAGTCTTGGTTTACCACAAGAGATGGAGTACCCTGCCTTTTATTATCATCATTAAAAAGGCAAGAATATATAATATCAAAGGAAGGATATATGAATTTTTCAAAACAATTGTTTACAGAATTGTATGGAGCTGATGAAGCAGTTATTAAATCTCAAATGGATAGATATGAAAATCTTTCTGGTGAATGGGCTGCGTATTTTAAAAAAGATTCCGAAAAAGAAGGGTTACGCTTTTTTACCAGTGCAGGCAGAAGTGAAATTGGTGGCAACCACACCGACCACAACTTAGGAAAAGTATTGGCAGCAAGCATTCAACTAGACTGTATTGGGGCTGCATTGCCATCAAATGATAATATAATAACCATACATGACATTACCTATAAAAAAGATATTATTATTGATATAACAAATTCTGAAAGAATTATGGATGAAAAAGGCTCCCCTGCCCTTTTACGCGGAATTGTACAAGGATTTAAAGACAGAGGATACAAAGTTGGCGGATTTAATGCATGTTTAACAAGCAATGTTATTCCAGCAGCGGGCGTAAGTTCTTCTGCGTCTTTTGAAATGATGCTTTGCCTTATCCTCGATAAACTTTTTAACGAAGGCACTATTCCTGTAAGCAAATATGCTTCAATTGGACAATTTGCAGAAAATAAATACTGGGATAAAGCATCAGGGCTTTTAGACCAAATGGCATGTGCCGTAGGTGGGCTTGTTGCAATGGACTTTCAAAATCCTGCAGAACCAATTGTGGAAAAAGTTCCGTTTGACTTTGCAAAGCAGAACTATTCACTTATGATTGTAAACACAGGAAAAGGGCATGCAGACCTTTCTGCAGAGTATTCGTCTATTCCAAATGAAATGAAAGCTGTTGCTAAACTTCTTGGCAAAGACACATTGCGTGGTTTTTCATTTAAGGATGTAAGCGATAATCTGGTAAAAATTAGAGAAGAATGTGGCGACAGAGCGGTAATGCGTGCTGTTCACTTTATTGAAGAAAATGACCGTGTAGAAGGACAAGTTGCAGCATTAAAAAATGGCGATTTTCAAAAATTCTTAAACCTTATTACCGATTCTGGAAACTCATCTTGGAAATGGTTACAAAACGTATTTGTTCCTGCTTATGGCGACAAAGAACAACCAATTTCTGTTTGCCTTGCATTAACAGAAATTTTTATTCGCTCAAAAGGCGTTGGTGCATGTCGTATCCATGGCGGTGGATTCGCTGGTGTTATTCAAGCCTTTATTCCAAATGAATTACGAGCTGAATACACCGAATACATGGAAAAAGCACTTGGTTATGATAAGGCAAGTGGAGAATTGAGCCCTGTGTACGCAATGAGTATTCGCCCACATGGAGCCATTGAAGTGATTTAGATTTAATCATAATAGTTATAATTTGAGGTACTGTATGGATAGCGTAAGGCATTCAAAAAAAAATCGCAGCCGCATTGTAAAAAGGTATGTACTATTGTTTTCAATAGCGGTAGCACTTGGAGTCTTAATTTTTTTCCTCACAAGTAGAAATACCGATACGTACACACCGCCACTTATGCCCGTTGAAATTGTACAACCTCAGATAAGAACAATACAACAAACCATTACACAATTTGCTCATATAGAGGCACGCGATACTATACCCGTTGTGCCTCTTGTTATGGGTACTATAACCGACTACCCTGTTAAAGCAGGAACGGTTGTACAAGAAGGAGACATACTCGCAATTATTGACAAAGCTCCTTTTGAGCAACAAGTACTGCAAGCAAGGGCGGCATACGAAAGCTATAACAGCTCTTTTAACAGAGTAGAACAATTATATAATGCGAATGCCGCCACATTACAAGATTTTGAAACAATACGAGCACAAAGAGACAGTGCTCGGGCACAAT
>CAZUPJ010000139.1:0-1661 GCA_964622185.1 uncultured Treponemataceae bacterium | reverse complement strand
ACATTACAAGATTTTGAAACAATACGAGCACAAAGAGACAGTGCTCGGGCACAATTACAATTGGCAGAATTACAACTTGGCTATGCAGAAGTTAAATCTCCTATTACGGGAACAGTACTCAGTGCCCCTACTTCTAAAGGAAACATTGGTCATACAGAACAACCCATTGCAATAGTTGCAGACCTTGCAAATTTGGTTGTAAAATTAGATGTAAGCGAAAAATATTTTACACTTTTTACGCAAAATAAAGAAAAACTCTTTGCATACGTAAAAAATACCGATGGAGACGCAAACATTACAAGAGCACTTGTAGACAGTATGTCTCCATACATTCAAGCACAAACAAAAACGTTTGAAGTAACATTCAAATTAGAAGAACAAGCACACTCTTACAATCCTGGAATGTTTGTTGAAGTGGACATTGTGTATGATGAATATAACGATGTTTTTAGCCTTCCCTTATCAGTGTTAAAAATTGACAAATCTTTTTATACTTTTTTGCAAGATGAAAATAATGCTCAAGAAAACACCATGGAAGGACTGGTAACTTGGCACAATAATTCAATAACAGTAAGTGATAACAATTACTTTGTAGTTCCACCTGAACTACAAAGTGAATATTTTGTTATATCGGGTCAAAGTACAATCTTTGATGGTCAAAGGGTACGTGCAAGTATAGTACAAACCATAGGACAATAACATGAAACTGGCACATTTTGCGGTAAAACATCCCGTTATAATTGGTATGTTAATAATTGTACTCGCTACATTCGGCTTGTATTCCGCTTTTTCAATGAACGTTTCGTTTATGAATGATATTTCTCTTCCGTCAGTAAATGTTGTGTCTATTTATCCGGGAGCTGGCGCACAAGACATAGAAGAAGAAATTACCAATATTCTTGAAGCAGACTTTGTTACAATTCCAGACTTTAAAAGCATGTCTAGTTCCTCTGGAAACTCCGTAAGCTTTATTTCAATATCTTTTGCAGACCATGTTGACCCACATGAAAAACTTCCTGAAATACGAAACAGAATAGAACAAAAGTTAGAAGAACTACCCGATGGTTTACAGGGTATTCCCACGGCAAGCGTTTCGGGCATAGAAATACAGCCCATTATCACATTTTCAGTAACAGCAGGAAAAGATGTCGCCCGCCTAACCGACTACCTTGAAAACACAGTAACACCACAACTTACCGCAATTAATGGTGTATCCGCAGTTCAAATACATGGAGGCGACACTTTAGAACTCAACATAAAATTGCGTATGAATGATCTTGTGTCAAAAAATGTGTCTGTAACAAATGTCTATGAATCTCTCAATTATGCAAATATAAAACTACCCGTAGGAACGGCAGAATATGAAAGCCACATTATAGATGTTCGCTACGACGGATCCTTATCCTCATTGAGCGATGTTGAAAACCTTCCCATTGGACAAGGCGATAACAATGTTATTATTCGACTAAAAGATGTTGCCGATGTTTTTTTAGGCTTTCCAGAAAAAGACTATATCATTAACAACGGTGAAAAATCGGTAATTGTTGTAAGTGTTCAAAAAAGAAGCGACGGCAACGTTCAAGACATTATAGCACAGGCAAAAGATATATTTGAAAATGAAGCTAAAGCATCGGGTGGAGCTATTCAGTATGAAACATTAA
>CAZUPJ010000138.1:0-4625 GCA_964622185.1 uncultured Treponemataceae bacterium | reverse complement strand
GAAAAAAGCAAAGATAATCGTACTTTTCTATAAACCATTCTAAAAGCTGCGTTTCGCGGTTTTCAAAAAGCCTTTTATCTAATCCACTGTCTTGATTAGTCTCTGTTGGAAGAGATCTAATTAAGGCACAAAAATCGTCAAAAAAACGATTTTTCATTGTTTCCAATAGATCATCTTTACTTTTGTAGTATCTAAAAATGCCTGGCTTTGCAATACCAGCTTTTTTTGCGATATCATTGAGAGACACTGCTTTTAAGCCAGTGTTTACGCACAATTCAAAAGCTGCTTTTAAAATACGCTCTTTTGTAGGTATTTTTGAGATAATTTTCTTTTCTTTTTCTATGGTTACGTTTATCATATCATTACCGAACATTCGGTACGTACCGAATGTTCGGTAATACTAGCACTAAAAAGGATTTGTGTCAAGGCAAAAAGCAAATAATTATATAGAGTTATGTAAAAACAAAACAAGTCACGACATTAATGCCGTAACTTGTTTCTTCTTTTTTTTACAGCTCCGTTTTAGAGCCGCAAATTGCAAAACTATTTATCTAAAATAAACTCAACACGGCGGTTTTTCCACCAGTTTTCTCTGTCATCAAGTCCTGCAATTGGAACACGTCCTCCCATTCCAACGGTACTTAAACGATTTGCATTTATTCCATATTCAACAAGCTTTTCTTTTACATACTCGGCTCTGTCTTCGCTAAGCGGAACAAGCGGAATGTTTCCGTTCGCTGTAGAAGTTTCTTCTGCTTCTGTACCAGAAATATTATTTGCGTGACCTTCAATTGTTACATTGTAGTCTCTAAATTTATTTAATATTTCTGCAATACGTTTTAGAACTCTTTCGTTATTTTCAATTACAGAAAGATCAAGCCCGCGTTGGGGGTCAACATCTTTCCCAGCGAAATCAGCATTATCGCTTCTAAAAATAATCGATGGTACTTGCATTTTTAATACATCGCCAATTCTAATAACAAGAACATCAATCGGAATTACGCCTTCTACTGTCGAAGTCATTCCTAGTGTATCTGTTACCGTAAATGTATACGGATAATCCATTGCAGATTGAACAAGCTCACCAGTATTACTTCGTCCATCCCAAATAATACGCTCAGTTATTGAAGACTTTCCAGAAGTTATCCAGAATGGGCTATCATTTTGAGGATCTCTAATTTCAAATGACCACGATGTAAACGGCACAAGACTTTTCCCTTGTAGCCTAATAAACATATCGTCATCAACACCATCATTATCTGGGCTAAAGTACTCAGGTGCCGTTTGAACAGACAACATAGGTGCCTTTGCAGAGGAAATAAACGATGCTGACGAGACAGAAACACTGTCCCCTTTTGTGTATAAAAGATTTAAGTTAGCAGTTAATGTTCCTTCTGCAATTCGTCCGTCATTTGTTACTCCATCCCATTGGATGGTTTCGGGAACATCTTGCTGATCATCAATATCCCATTCTCTCACCATTTGGCCAGTACTTGAATCAACAATAGTAAAATTCCAAGATTCAAGACCTTCTTTTAAAGTTGTGCGAATAGTAAATAGTTGATTATCGAGGTAATCATCGTTATTTGGACTAACGGCTTCGTTTTCAATTGTAATATATGCATTAGCTACACGATTATCAATTTCAATATTATCAATTGTGGCACTGGCAGAGTTTCCTGCCTTATCGGTACTTGTTATGGTAAATGTATACATGCCATCAAGGGCGACATTTCCAGCTTCATCTGTTCCATCCCATGAAAATGACTGTGCAGAACCATTCCATGTTAAAGATTTTACAACTTCGTTGTTTGCATCTGCTGTAATAGTAGCACTCCATAAATCTTCATTGCTGCTAGTAATATTTAACGGAATGGTATCTTTTTTACCATCGCTATTTGGACTATACAAAGTATATGGAACATTCACTGTAACGGTTGGGTATACAGAATCCAATTCAAAACCTTGTGTCGTCACAGTTGCTTCACTTCCATTATTTGAAAGTGTATACAATGAAGCCGAATACATTCCATCTATAGCTCTCGACCCGTCATCGTTTAAGCCATTCCATTCAATACTTCTTGGTAAACTTCTCTTTTCAGAAAAAGTCCGTACTACTTGCCCACTTGAATCGAGAATAGATAGTACATACTCTGAAATACCAGTATTTGTTCTGATAATAGGAGAAAAAGTTAATGTGTCTTTTACAGAGTCTCCATTCGGACTAAATGCATCAGGACTTACAGTAAGAATAACTTCGGTGGTACCAGTGTTTAATTCAATAGCAACCGTTTGGGCTTCTTTTGTGTTACCAGCTAAGTCTGTACTGGCTAATACATATTTATAAAAACCATCAACAACTTGTCCATCTTCAGTAACACCATTCCATTCAACAAATTCAGGAGGAATTTCACCAAAATCCCACTCTTTTACAACTTCGTTTGATTCGTTAATAATAGATCCCTTCCAGGCTTTTTCTTTTGAACCCTCTTGGAATATTTTTATTGTATCAAGCCTTCCATCCCCATCAGGGCTAAATATTGCCATTTCTGCTTTTACTTCAGCAACTGGGGCAGTATTGTCAACACTAATATTTCTGTTAATAATAGATTCTTGCCCATTACTAAAAAGTGCTGTGAATGTTAGCTGATAGTTTCCATCTTGTAATATTGTTCCATTTATAGATTTTCCATCAAAAGTTATACTTTGAGGTGGCTCATCTGTTCCTTCAAAAGAAAATACAGTTTCACCGCGAGAACTTTTTACATCAATACTCCATTCAAGAAGCCCCGCACTCGTTGACATTGAAGGTAAAATATCAATGGTGTCTTTTATACCATCGCCATTGGGAGAAAATGGTCCACCTTGAACCATCATATTTACAGCACGTGGAATTGCATCGTAAATAATATTATTTATCTGAGTGCTATCGTTTACATTACCCGATTTATCGGTAGATGTAAGTTTATAGGTGTATGCACCTTCGGGAACGGCAATATTATTATTGTCCTTGCCATCCCATGTAATACTTTGAGGCTCAGAATTTCTCCATGAATATGACTTTACAACAGTTCCAGTACTGTCAAGAATTTCTCCAACCCATAAATCTTCTTTTGAACCTGTTTGCTCAATAGTAATTTCAGCCTTATTGCTACCACCAAAGATTTTAGCTGCTGAAGAAAGCTGTACAAGCTCTGCAACAGGCTCCGTATTATCAATGACAATTGTATACTCAGGTGTTTTGCTTACGTTTTCATTATCGTCTTTTGCTGTAACATAATAGGTGTATGTGCCGTCTTTTGCAACTTCACCTGAATCTAAAATACCATTCCATGTAACAGATTCAGGAACTTCTACCCCTTGTTTTGGCGTAAAAAGACGCTGAAAAAATGTTCTAAAGGTCAGACTTTCAGGAAGTGCCACTTTATTTCCAATTGTTCTTACAATGTTTCCTTCTGGATCTTCGATTATCAAAGACCATTCACTCACATATCTTCTATCGCTTATAGAAAGTGGCATAACAAGCTCATCTTGTATACCATCATTATTTGGAGATATAAACAATGATGTTTGAGACTGAGCAAAAAGGGCAATTGTCCCACACAAAAGAGAAACTGCAAGTATCGTAATTATTATTGAGCGTTTTTTATATAAATTTTTCATTATTCCTCCCAAACTTTAATTTCAGGTGCATCTGTGTCTGGAACACCAAGAAGCATGGCCGCTCCACCCGAAATAACAGAAACATTATTATCAAGCTGTTTAAATGCTCCTGAAGCTATAATTTCATTTTCTTGTAAACCCTGTCGAGTTAAAATAGAGTCCTCGTCAGCAGTAAATCCAAATTTTACGCTTAAAGATGCGGTTGGATAATAACTAGCCTTTTTTTCTAACGTTTCCACTAAATTAAATTGCCACCCCGTTGAAATTTTTACCATGTCAAAGAATAAAAAGCTTAAATTTGTATCAAATACAATATTTTGAAATGTTGGAAAGCTTAAATCAAGAGAAATCCCCGATGCTACTTGTTTTACTTCAAACAAAGTTCCCGCAAACCCAGCCTTCGGTGTTACAAGTCCTGGAAAACCAGTTGTTTTTTTATCTGTTCCCTTTACACCTACAGAATCAGGCGTAAATGGTTTCCCCAACTGCATAAGAGATACCCCTAATCGAATATCACTCATAAAGGGAAGCCAACTAATTGTACCTGGAAGAAAAAGCACACCAATATCTGCGTTTAATGCCCAATCCGAACCAAATGCCGCATTCACACCCATTCCAACATAGAGGTCATCTAAAATATCTTTTGAAAAACCAAAGCGCATCGTAAAACTGTTTTTTAAGTTCATGTCGTCAAACGGTATAAAAGCACCTTGCATTACACCTGAAAATACCCCAAACCTCGAAGGAACCATAGTCCCGAGTAAAAATGTTTGCCCATAGGCAGAACTTCCAATCATTGCCGTATAAGCAGCATTAACTACAACACGCTGCTCGCCCGCAGGCAAAGCTGGATTCAAACCAATATGCTCGGGCAACACTTGAAAAAATGCCCCCCCGGCAACAGAAGTTTCTCCTGAAAGCATTGAAGGGCTTGTAAAATTATACAAATTCTCTCCTGAAAG
>CAZUPJ010000137.1:0-4682 GCA_964622185.1 uncultured Treponemataceae bacterium | reverse complement strand
TATATCCTATGCAGTTGATTTTTTTTCACGTTATACCTTCGATAATTTAGATTATTCAGTAATTCCAACATCTGGTTTTTATAGTGATATTACAGTTATGGGAGTTGTTCCCCTGAGTAACATTGTTACCCCCTACATTTTTGAAGTGCTAAAAGCTGATATTATAAAAGCGTTTTCATTTTCTGATAATATTAGCCTTGCATTAAATGCTTTTATTGGTACGAATGTTTCAGAGCTGTTAAATACTAAACCAGAATTTATGACAAAATATGGTTTTACGACACATGACAGAAACTTTTTTCCTCATGTTACACAGCGATACTCTTTTGGTATACATAAATTTGCCTTTAGGAGTGATTTACAATTTCAACCAGATAGGTCTTTAACTGTTTTGGGTGGTCAACTGTTCTTAGGTTTTGGTGGCGCAATTGGTGGAGTTTGGAATGACTATAGTTCTTTGATATCTTTTGAGTCTTTTGAGTGGCAAACATCTGCTTTTACAGGGTTGAGAATTAGCGATACCGTAGGAAGTATTGTTCGTGTGGGTGCTGGTTCTTATGATAAAAAAATACGCCCCTTCGCATCCCTTGATTTTGTGATAAAATATTATTAGCTGGGATTTAAATTGCACTAATATAAAAAACTTTAGAGGTGGTATCGCTTCTTATGGAATAAAACGTTGTTCTTGACCTATTGGCATTTCTTAGGATATACTGCTTTTATGAAAAAAAGTATTTTAGCAATATGCTTTCTTATATTTGTAGTTTGCACGATATGGTCTCAAAATGCAACAAATGGCAAAGATGAAAGACCTAGTGTAGCACTTGTACTAGCCGGTGGAGGAGCCAGAGGGTTCACACACATTCCAATTATTGAGCTTATTGAAGAATTAGGGATTCCTATTGATATGGTAATTGGAACCAGTGCAGGTGCTATTATTGGGGGACTTTACAGTGCAGGTTATTCAGGGGAAGAAATTGCACAAGAACTACTATACCTTGATTGGCCAACACTATTTCAAGATGCAACCATACGCCCATTAGAGGGTGCAACTGGGAGCCACAGTAAAGAAACCAATTTAGTAAATGTACAGTTAACTCGCGATCTTTCGCTTGATTTAGGGAAAGGTTTATTAACGGGACAATATGTTTACAATAGGTTTAAAGCTCTTACGGTAAAGATACCTTCCTATATTCATTTTGATAGTCTTATTACACCATTCCGTGCAACTGCGGTTGATTTATTAACTGGCGAAATGGTTGTTTTAGAACAAGGCGATTTGGTTGAGGCAATTCGTGCGAGTATGAGTATTCCTGCCGTTTTTGAACCATTTCCAATAAATGGTCGGCTCTATATGGATGGCTTTACTCGAAATAATCTTCCTGTTCAAGTAGCAGAAGACATGGGTTTTGACATAATAATTGCGGTCGAAGTTACTGACAAAATGTCAAGTGATGAAGAATCTTTTGATTCAACTCCATTTAATGCAATAAGCCAAGTTATGGCATTGCAACAATCTGTTATAGTATCGCAAGAATATGAGCTTGCGGATCTTGTTCTGTATCCTGATATTTATGAGTTTGGGCAAATGGATTATGCTCTAGCACCTCAAATATACGAAAAAGGAAAAAAAGAAGCAGAAAAATATAGAGAAGAGTTAATCGCTATACGCTCTAAAGTTTTTCCTAATTTTAATAATGCTGAAACGATTGAACTCATAGAAGAAGTTGAAAATCTTACCGAAAATGGCTTTTCATTTACCTTTGTTTCAGATGAGCCGCCTGCACCCTACAAGAGACAAAATTCGTATGCAGATCTTCCAAAAATAGCAATAAATGACATCGTTTTAGATAATGCACTGCAAAGTGATGAACGCATTATTCTTTCAGAATTTGAAAAAATTAAGGGCAGTCCGTTTGGGGAAAAAGAAATAGAGGCTTTATTGAGTAGAGCGTATAAAACAGGTAATTATATATTAGTTACAGCTCGCATTGATAAGAGAACTGAAGGGAATAGATTAATTTTATCATTCACTCAAAAACAACGAGAAACAGTACATTTAAATACTGGTGCAACTTTTGAGGGGAGTCTTTCAAACGCTTCCTCATGGGCGTTAAATCTTAATACTATTTTACAGCTTAGAGAGCTAAACGATGCAGGTGGTTTGCTTTCTTTAAAAGCATCCCTATTAAATATGTCGGGGATTGAGCTCCTCTATATGCAACCAGTAGCGGAAAAAGTTTTTTTGCAAGCAAAAGTAAATTTTCAAAATACTCTCGATGTAACAACCTCTGGGTTTAAAGAGTCAAATGTCGACGGTTCTGAATTTAGAGAAGTAAATTTTGCTTTGGCATGTGGTGTGTTTTTTAATCCTGTGCACAAGCTTTTTAACGAAGTGGGCTTTCGTTGGATTGATGCAAATTTTAGTAATTCTATAACTGAGATTGATGAGTCTCTTGTTTCTCTAAAGCAGGGTTATGCATTTGATTTTTCTACGCGCTATACTTTTAGTACGGTAAATTATAATATGTTTACAACTAAGGGTTTTTATAATGATTTAAAAGTAATGGGGGTATTTCCTATTGCAGATGCATCTGCCCCAATTATTTTTGATGTGATTAGTAGCGATTTTGTTTTTGCATTTCCTTTTTCTACTATTTCAAGTTTAGTTGTAAATAGTTTTGTTGGAACAAATATATCAGAAGGCTTAAATGGCGAAAAAGAGCTTGTTACAAAATATGGCTTTACAACATATGACAGAACATTTTTTCCTCACGTAACACAAAGAGCCTCTTATGGAATTCATAAACTTGCATTAAAGGTAGATTTTCAATTTCAGCCAGAAAGTCAGTTGACAATACTGGGCGGTCAATTTTTTGCAGGTTTTGGTGGTGCAGTAGGTGATGTTTGGGATAGTTATGCTCAACTTAGTTCAATAGAGCAACTTAAAAATATTGAATGGCAGGCTTCAGCCTTAACAGGCTTGCGCATAAAAGATTCTGTAGGACTTATGTTACGTGCAGGAGCCGGAAGCTATGATGATGGAATTGCCCCATTTATTTCGCTTGATTTTATAGCAAAACATTATTAAAAGGAAAACATATGAATACTAATGATTTTATACATTTTGAAAACGTAACATTCGCATACAAAGCGGATAATGAAGAAGATAAAAAGAACATATTTCAAAATTTTTCGGCAGAACTTCCAGGAGGTTTTGTATGCCTAATTGGCCCAAATGGGAGCGGAAAGTCAACCTTTATGCTGCTTGCTTCAGGACGGCTTATTCCTCAACAAGGGCTTATTACACTTTTTAACGAAGATATTGCATCCAAAACAGAGGAAAAAAGAAATTTTTCAGCCTCCGTTATTTATCAAAACATGGAATTCGAAACGACCGATATTACTGGGAATATTTTGGAAGAAGTATGGGAAAAAGGACAAAGTAAAAAAGCTCATAATGAAATGCTTAACGATGTAAAAAATGTTTTTGAACTTGAAAAAATACTTAACCGTCCTTTAAATGCTTTATCAAAGGGTGAAATGCAACGTACTCTTTTGGCTTTTTCTGTTTTATATGGTTCAAAGTCGCTTTTTATGGATGAGCCCCTGTTTGCAATGGAAGCCTACCAAAAAGAAAAAGCATTAGAATATTTAAGACAGTATAGCAAGGACAATGATGTTCCAATTTATGTGTCACTTCATGAACTTGAACTTAGTAGAAAATATGCAGAAAATATTTTGCTTTTTTATCCTAACCGCGATATTGACTTTGGAACACCAGATGAAATTTTAGAAAAAGAATCACTTGAAAAGGCCTATGGTATTCCAGCAACAATGCTAAAAGATGCAGAGGCATTAAATAGGAAGATACTGTTGGAGCAAGAAGAAGCGAAAACAATTAATAATTAACAATGCATAATTATTAATTGTTTTATACTCACAAAATTGATAAACGGTTGCGTTTGCTAGTAAGGTTTATTAAATGCCACAGGATTGGTCATTTTAAATCCGCAGATTTTTTTATCATAAAATTTACAATTTTTTTTCTCAAATTTTTATGAAAGTAATACCAAAATAACTATAACTATAGTATACAGAAGTTTTCTGTAAATCGCCGTATGGATGATTGAAAAATTTACACTTTGGTGGTATACTTATGGTAGCTAAAGAAATTTCAAGAATGAACGATTACTTTGCACGGTATCTTTTAAGCAAAGATGGAAATGAAGACTTGCTTTTAAGTTTTATCAATGCTGTTATGCGTAATAAAAACTTAAAAGAGTTTGCTAGTGTAAGCGTAAAAAATACTTTTAACTTAAAGGAGCATTACACAGATTCTGAAACAATTCTTGATGTAAAAGCGGTCACTAATTCTGGTGAAGTGGTTATTGTTGAGGTGCAAGTTAAAGGAAACGAAACCTTTTTTGACCGTGTTTTTGAATATGTTGTGAGAAACGCAAAAAATGTTGAAAAAGAGCTTGCAGAAAGTGTAGAGGATTTTTCCGAAGAAAAGAAAGAAAAAAGTACAAGTGGAAAAATTCTTAGTATAAATCTTCTTAGCTTTAAGATGTACAAAAATACAAAACTTGCACACACGGTACATAAAATTCATTGCTGTGAGACGTTAAAAGAAAGTAGTCAAAGAATTTCTATACATTTTTTAGAAATTCCAAAAGGAC
>CAZUPJ010000136.1:0-4685 GCA_964622185.1 uncultured Treponemataceae bacterium | reverse complement strand
CTGAGCTTGCAGTTAGTGTTGAGCCACAAGAAGAATTAAAAGCTGCTAAATCATCATCCCCTAAATGAAAAGATAGAAAATATGCAGAAAAAGAAGCAGAAGTGCAAGAAACATCTCCAGAAGCAGAAGTGACTTCTGATGTAAGTGAAAACGAATAAGGATTAGCTTAGCATGTCTCAACTCAAGGATAAGGTACCACCGCATAATTTAGATGCTGAACAAGCCGCGTTGGGTGCATTACTTTTAGATTGGGATGTGCTTGGTGATGTTCTAATATATTTACGACCAGACCGCTTTTATTCCCTACAAAATCAGAAAATCTTTTCTGCTATGCTTGCTCTCTATACGGAAGGTACTAGAGGAGATTTAATCACTTTAATTGAAAAATTAAGAACTCTTGGTGACCTAGAAGCTGCAGGTGGCTTAGCGTATATAAGTTCGTTAACAAATACTGTTGGTACTAGTGCTAATATTGAATATTATGCAAAACTAGTTTTAGATCACTCTGTTAGACGTGAACTAATAAAATCTTCTGCAAAAATTGTACTAAATGCTCATAACGACACAATGGATAGCCGATCCGTTTTAGAAGAAGCACAAAAAGAAATTTTTGCTTTGACTGATATTAACGCTACACATCCTGTTCATTCTACGAAGGAATTAGTTGGTCCAGCCATAGAGCGTATAGAAAAACTTTATAGAGATAAACATGCCTTTACTGGTATTCCTTCAGGCTATCAATACCTAGATGAAATGACTAATGGATTTCAGCCTTCTGAGTTTATTATTATAGGTGCACGCCCTTCAATGGGTAAAACTGCTATTGCATTATCTATGCTACATCATATTTCTGTTGAAAAGAACATACCATCGGCATTTTTTTCTCTTGAAATGGCGAGTTCCACATTAATACAGCGTCTTTTGTCACAGGATGCAAGAATAAGAGCAGACTTACTACGAAGCGGTTTTTTAAAAAAAGAACATTTTTCACATTTAACACATGCAGCTGGTAGATTGTATCAAGCCCCCATATATATTGTAGATTCTCCAAATATGAAGTTGCTAGATTTACGGGCTATGGCTCGTAGACTTAGGTTACAGGAAAAGGTTGAAGTAATTTTTATTGATTATATTGGACTTATTCAAAGTGAAAACCCTGCGATTGCTCGCCACGAGCAAATATCAGAAATTTCACGTTCTTTAAAAAGTCTTGCACGTGAACTTGAAGTACCTATAATTGTTTTATCTCAAGTTGGGCGTGTTGCAGAAAAGAACGAACCTACACTTGCTGATATCCGTGAGTCAGGTTCGATTGAACAAGACGCCGATGTTGTTATGTTCATACATAGAGAGCGCCAGACTGGGGTAGATGACGTTACAGCTCCTGTGGAGTCAAAGCTAATTGTCGCAAAGCAAAGAAACGGTCCCATTGGAACCGTTGAGCTTGCCTTTATACCCGCGTATGCTAAATTCGAGAATATGTCTCGGTAAACAGATTACCTTTTATCTTTACATAAGCTATTGAATTGACCATTCTCCATCAATTGTTATATACCAATTTTCTAGCATATTTTTACTTTGTGCGTTGTACCATGTTAAACTTCCATCCTTGTTTAATACAGTTAAAGATGCATTATTTCCAATAACTTTCACTGGCAATGAAGATGATTGATCCATTCTTACTAACTTTTTTTGTGCTATTGTAACGGTATATACTTGTGTTTTTCCAATGTTTGTGTACAATGTTCCATTTTTTAGGTATGTGAAAGCATCCGTGTCTTCATCTGCCAAAGATAAAACGATTGAGTAAGCTTTTGTTGTAGGATTATAGGAGAAAACCTTTGTTGTTGTATTTCCTCCATTTTCTTCTACAATGCTTGCACCGAAAAAAGGACCTGTACTTGTTTGATTTTCGGTTAAAGAGAAAACAACTTCGCTATTAATATTAATAGGTATTGTTTCTTTTGTGTTTATGTTTACTTGTATAAGTGCAGATCTTGGATTTGTTGCTGCTGCTTTTGCTATAAATACATCATTCTTATATATTAAGGCATCTTCAATTCCAGTTCCTGTATATATTGGCGTTGGTTCATTATTCTCTGTATTGTAAAAGGAAACTCTGTTACTACCTTCAATATACAATAGTTTGTTTTCTTGTAGTTTTAATATTTCAATTGGGTTTTCTGGTGTAAATAACGTCGACTGTGTTCCGTTTGATAGGTCAATTTTCACCACTGGTTTTTTTGTAGACTTAGACCACAGATAAACAGTGTTCTCCGACGTTATCATATTTGTATAACCTGGATTTCCTGCAAGGGATGTTATATTTTTAGTATTATATGCTGACTTGAAAACGCTAGTTTCTGATAAAAAATAAAACTCCCCATTAAACTCATTAATATCATAAATTTTATCAAATATTTTGTGCGTAATTTTTAGGGCTGCTACTGTTTCTGTTTCAGGATTTACATTTACTGAATACAATTCACCTGATTGCATTCCAATATATATCATGTTCTTATCTTTTATTGCTGATGTTGGTGTATCCCATGAATCAAAAGAAAAAGTCTTAATAATAATAGAATCTTGTGAAAGCTCTCCATCTTTTACTTCAATCATTTTTAATGTAGCATTTTTTCCAGAAGTTTCAAAATAATATAAATTTGTATCGTCTTTTGTAGTTGTAATTATTGGATTACTTGCCTTTATTGAAGCAAGAGAATCACCTGTGGTTGAGTCAAAAATATGTATAACATTATTAATTACTCCAGCAAAAAGTACATCATTATTAAATATAACTGGGTCTTGAAGATTTCTTTCAATATTGAAGGATGCTTTTCTTGTTCCATTTCTTAAATTAGTATATATTAAATAACCAAGTGATGAATACATAACGCTTGAGTTTTCACTTGTACTCGTTTGTGAAAATACAACCGTTCCTGCAGTTTCTTTTACTTTATTCGATAAAATAGTTCCCTTTGTGCTATCAATAAAAATGATACCTTTTATATTTGCTTGTCCTACCATTATTTGGGAACCCCTTGATGTATAATCCAACGAGGTTATTGCTGTGTCAAGCCTTTTAGAAGAAAACTTTTTTGATAGGGATTGCCAGTTCCATACCGATAACCTATTAACTGTCAATCCGTCTGTTTCATACACTGCAATGTCATTGCCATTTGGATGTACTGCTATCATTTTAATACTGTCATCCGAAATTTGAAAATGCTCTCCTTGCCCATCTTCTGTCCATCGGATAAGGAATCCATCATCACTTCCTGTGTATATAACTTTTTTGCCGGCACTTGTGCCAATAGCAATAGAAGTTATTGCTCCTTCGTGTGGTTGCGTTGAAACTTGTGTTTTTGCATAGGCTGATAAGCTCAATAAAAATATTAATGTAATATATGTTATTTTTTTTATGTAATTCACTACTTCTACCTCTTAAATTAAAAACTTCCTAAAATTAGTTTATTTATGTCCCCAATAAAACCTATAACAAATAATACTACAATAAATGCTACACCGATAAATTGAACCTTATATAAGATTGAGGGTCTTACAGCTCTTCCTTTTATTAGTTCGATTAGTGCAAACAAAATTAAACCTCCATCTAAAATTGGAATTGGAAGTAGATTCATTAAAAAAAGTGAAATGCTTATTAACGATAAAAAGTTTAATACACTCACAATACCAACCGAAAAACTTGTTTCAAAACTCGTTTTTGTTGTTTCTCCTAGCATCACAGTTATACCAATAGGACCTGAAACTGCTTTTGTTACATCTATGCCTTGAAAGAGTAGTGCTAAACTTTTTACAGTCAATGATAATAGTTCTACCGCTTCATGTGCTCCCTGTACAACTGCTGAAAATAAATTATATGTGGGAGTTCTCACTTGATCTACTTTCCATTGAATTCCTATCGCATTTATATCAATTGTTCCTTCTTCATTTTTAGGAATGCTTAGTGATGTACTTAGTGTATTCCCGTTTCTTTCTATAATTATATCAACAGCGTCTCTGTTTTGAATAATTTTATTAAAATCCATTGTATTGTGTATAGAAAATCCTTCCATTTCAACTATTTTGTCTCCAGCTAAGATTCCTGCATTATGAGCACTACTATTTTGGGCAGTATGTTGTACAATAGGGTTAATCCAATTAATAACTCCAATTCGCCCGGCTCCTGTATTTGGGTCAAGCTCTGGTGTAATTGTATATTCATGTATTAATCCATTTCTATTAACAGTGAAAACAAGGTCTTCTTTTGGTGATATTACTACTTTATCCGAAATATCTGAAAAATATTGTATATTTTCGCCATTAATTTTGGTAACTATATCACCTGTCTGTAATCCTGCGTTTTTTGCAACAGATGTTGTGTCGCTGTATACTTCTGTAGCAAGAATAATTTTACTTGGTGTTGTATAATAGTTGTACCCAATCATTGAAATTATTGATAAGGCTACAATCGCAAAAATAAAATTAAAAGCAGGTCCTGAAAAAGCAATTAATATCCTACGTAAAGGACTTACACCGTAGAATGAGTCTTTTTCTGCAGGAATACTATCAAGCTTTTTTTCAATTGCTTCTTGGAAGCTTTTTTCTCCTTTCATCCCGCAATATCCACCAATTGGTATAAGTGATAGTCTGCAATCAGTTTTTCCAATTTTTTTATGGAATAA
>CAZUPJ010000135.1:0-4714 GCA_964622185.1 uncultured Treponemataceae bacterium | reverse complement strand
CGGGTAAATCACCTATGTAGCAAGGTGTAACCCCTGATCCATCTACTAAACAAGGTACTTCTACACAGGCTTCTTTAGGAAGGTTTGTTATAAGTCCATTGTTCATAACATTCCCTCCAATTTTATAAGGATTGTTTGTTACCATTGCTTCCATTATGTATGAAGCGTATTCATGTGATCTTTCATGGGTAATTTTTCCATCTTTAAGAATATCATCGCGTTCTTTTTCCCATCCGTCAATTTGTTTAATGCAACGACTGATATATTCATCAAGTGGAATATTAAATCGTTCAATAAGTTCTGGATACCGGGACTTTATAAAGAAATTATTATACTCTGCATTATGTTCACTTGACTCTGTACAGTAGTGTCCAAAGTGTTTGATGTATTCATAGCGTACCATGTCATCATGTTTCTCTTTTGCATTTTTCTCTAAGGCTCTTTTTTTAATTTCAGGATACAAGTCGTTTCCTTCTTTATCATAAATGTTTAAAAGCCATGCCATGTGGTTAATACCTGCAATAAGCTCTCGTCTACCTTCAAGCTTATCTTCCATCCCAAGAGCTTTAAAAAGGTGTTCTGAACATACTTGAACACTATGGCAAAGTCCTACCATTTTTACACCAGTATAGCGCTGTATATAGCCAGTTAGCATTGCCATTGGATTTGTATAATTTAATAACCATGCATCAGGACAAACTTCTTCCATGTCGTGTGCAAAATCTTCCATTACTGGTATGGTACGAAGCGTTCTCATAATTCCGCCAATACCGAGTGTATCTGCAATTGTTTGCCTTAGTCCATATTTTTTTGGAATTTCAAAATCGGTAACAGTACAAGGTTTGTATCCCCCAACTTGAATGGCATTTACAACAAATTTAGAGCCTTTAAGAGCAGCCTTTCTATTTTCTACACCTAAGAATGTGGTAATTTTTGCTTTACCGCCATTTACATTATTGTTTATTGCCGAAAGAATTATTTCAGAATCTTTTAATCTTGTTGCGTCAATGTCGTATAGAGCGAGTTCAGATTCTTGCAATGCTGGTGTACACATACAATCACCAAGAACATTCCGTGCAAAAATTGTGCTTCCTGCACCCATAAAAGTTATTTTTGCCATTCACAAACCTCCGTAATGCTTGAATAGAATTTATTTTACACATAGATTTTGTATATAAATATTATTTTTGTTGCCTGATATTTGTCATTATGTTGCATTTTTTTTAATTTTTGTGCAAATAAATAAAAAAACAGAATATAATTGTACAACAATATTTTGATTGGAAAGTTACATGTAGATATAAAAGTAATACCTTGACAAGTCTTATATCTGCCTTTACACTAAAGACATGGCAATATCTCCTTTAAATTTCTATTATTGTGGTTATCAAAAATGTTCTCCTCGGCATTATTTTGGACCTGCTGTACGCACTCATTATCTGATGCATTTTATTTTATCTGGAAAAGGAACATTTAGGGTTGGCAAAGATATTTACCATCTTAAAAAAAATCAAGCATTTTTAATTTGTCCAAAAGATTTAACCTATTATGAAGCAGATGCTAGCGATCCATGGGAGTATATTTGGTTTGGCTTTGATGGAGAAGAGGCTGAACGATTATTAAAACAATATGGCCTTAACAAAGAGAATTGTATATGTTGTGCAGAACATGAAGAAAAAATAGAAACATACTTAGCACAGTCTTTGAGTTGTTTAAAAAACTCGGAAAATACAAGGACAGAACTTAAAGGATGGTTTTATCTTTTGTTCTCATGTTTAAAAATTGTAAACCCTGATTATGAAGATAATAAAACTCGTGCACAAGCTGCAATTGACTATATTATGGCACATTTTACAGAGACAATAACAGTTGAAGATATTAGTGCCCATTTAAATGTAGATAGAACACATCTTTATAAATTATGTAAAAAGCGAACTAACCTTTCTCCAAAAGAATTTTTAACGCAAAGCAGACTTGAAAACGCGAAAGACTTATTGCTATACTCCCCAAAAAGTGTTACTGAAATTGCACTTTCTAGTGGCTTTCATGATAGCTCCTCTTTTTCAAAAACATTTCGCCACTACTTTAATATGAGTCCATCAGAGTATCGGAAGGTTATAACAGCAACAAGGGAAATAGGAGCGGATCTTCCAAATATAGAAACTTTTATCAATGCGAAGGTTTTGGATACATAACAGAAACGCAAAACCTACAATGAAAAACTTTACTCAAAAATTGATTTCTATTGACAACATTAAAGTTTAGGAGTATTCTTTAATACAGGATGCAACACTTTGGAGGTACGTAATGAAGGACAATGCACTCGGAAAAAAATATGCGCACATGTTTGATGATTTAATGAAACATGGTAGTGCTGCACATAAAATTGATGATACAAATGTATATCAAGAAGCAAATGAAGAAACAAGAAAATTAGTAGACGTTATGCTAAAAGATGGGCTCCTTGAGGGATCTCATCTTGAAGGATTAGAACATTTTGAAGCTTTTTACGAAGCATTAACCCACGGTAAGAGAGGGCTTTTGCTAGTAGAACATTTTAGCAACATGGACTTACCTGCCCTTTGTTACTTAATAGAACATTGTGGAAAACCATTTGCAAAGGATTTAGCAAAACGCATTGTTGCAATTGCAGGGATGAAGCTAAACGAATCTAACCCCATGGTAAAAGCATGGGCTGAAGCATTTACACGAATTGTTATTTACCCAAGCCGAAGCCTTGCCTCTATTTCAGAACCAGAAGAACGAGAAAGAGAAGAAGCTAAAAGCAGAAAGATTAACATGGCATCAATGCACGCCTTAACAGAATGCAGACGCCATGGGCAACCAATTCTTGTATTCCCGAGCGGAACACGATACAGACCAGGAAAGCCCGAAACAAGAAAAGGATTGCGTGAAATAGATTCTTATTTGAGAATGTTTGATGTTATGCTACTTGTATCAATTAACGGAAATTGTTTAAGAATAGATCCAGACGAACCGGAAAATATGCTTGCAGACTTACTAACTGAAGATACCGTAATTATGACAGCAAGCCCACTTTTGGACTGTAAAGAATTTAGAAAAGAAGCTCTATCAAAAATAGATGACTCTGTAGACGATAAAAAAGTTGCGGTTGTATCTCAAATTATGGATATATTAAAAGAACAGCATGAAAAACAGCAACCCCTTTATTTAGCGACATATAAACAGAAAACAGGAAAAGATTCTGATTATACAATTTAATGATGAATTGCCACTTGTTTTATACAAGTGGTTTTTTATATAAAAGCACTATGAAAATAATTATATCTCCCGCTAAAAAAATAACAAAAGAAGCAGAACTACTTTTTGAACACAAAGATCCTGTTTTTATTAATGAAGCAAAAAAACTTTCTCGGTATATAAAAAGCCTTTCCTTTGAAAACTTAAAAAAACTCTTAGCTTGTAACGATGATATTGCAAAGCTAAACTATGAGCGATACCAAGATATGGATTTTGAGCGAAATATCCATCATGCACTTTTAGCTTATGACGGCATACAGTACAAGTATATGTCGCCACTCATTTTTGACAACGATTGTTTTAAGTATGTTTCAAAACATTTACGAATTATTTCAGGCTTATACGGGCTTTTACATCCCTTAGACGGCATTCAACCATACCGCCTCGAAATGCAAGCAAAAATAAAAACAGAATTTTGCACTGATCTCTACAGCTTTTGGGGAAACAAAATATATACAGAACTTATTAAAGGCGAAAATACAATAGTAAATCTTGCATCAAAAGAGTACAGCAAAGTTATTGAAAAATACCTTACCGATGAAACTCATTTTGTTTCCTGCTGTTTTGCAGAAGTTCAAAAAGCTAGCGGTAAGTTAGTTGAAAAAGGTGTATATGTAAAAATGGCAAGGGGAGAAATGGTGCGTTTTATGGCTCAAAACAATGTAACCGATATTTCAAAGCTCAAAAACTTTAATGCTCTCAATTACAATTATAATGAAGCACTCTCAAACGAAAAAACATTAGTCTTTACACGATAACTCTTGTTTTTATCTTGACCCCTACCGCTTACTCAGTATATAATTAAAATGGAGATATACTATGAAAGTTTTTTCATTTGTTTGTGCTGTAATTTGTACCACTATGGTAGTAATAACTTGTTCTCTTGTTTCTAGTAGCCCTGATGCAATTAGGGGAAATGAAAAAACAATTACCGTTACCGGCGAAAAAACAACGGAAGAGTATACCGTTATACTCGAAAATTTACGCTTTTTAAATAGTCTTGAAAATGCATCTGTAAATATTTTTTCAATACCCGAAAACCAAGAAGCCAGAATAGAAGCAACCTATAGCGAAGATTTAGACAACTTCAATTTCTCAATTGATATAGAAAATAATATCATAACACTTTCATTGGATACAAAAATAACTCACCCGATAAAAACGTTCAAAATAGCAATTTATGCAAATATTGGGCAAATACAGGCGACTGGGAGCGGATATAAATTGTTTGTTGATGCAACATCACGTAGAACATCAGAATTGTATATGAGCGGAGAAATTGTAACGAATGTAATTCTTGGTGAAAATAATAATTTCACGCTTGCATCAGCAGGATCTTCTATTGTCGATGTTACAGGCAGAGTAAATAATGCGAAAATTGCAATTAGCGGAAGTTCAGTTGTGTATGCAGAAACACTCGTTTGTGAGGATG
>CAZUPJ010000134.1:0-4742 GCA_964622185.1 uncultured Treponemataceae bacterium | reverse complement strand
GAGCACCTGGACCTGTTGTGCTAATATTTACACCGTCTGCTATTGTAAGTGGAGAACCAATTGTCATGGTGGTTAGGCCAGAAACATTTCCTCCAAATGTCACGGTGCTGGAAGCAGTAATTAAATCGCTTGAACTGCCAGTTAAAGTTGAAGAAAAACTAATCGGATTGGCATTCGAATTTAACCTGTAATTACTTCCTAAGAATAATACTGGACCTGTATAGGTATGAGAGCCGTTTACACGAACATACGTGTGTAAGTTTATTTGGCTTCCAGTTAAAGAAATAGCTCCAAGCCTTTCGGCGTACTCACTTGCGTTGAAAGTCGAAGCACCTATTCCTCCACCGTGGGTAATTGTTCCTGCTCCTGCATCTATGTCGAGCGTGTAGGAGTTCGTCGTACCACCACCATTTTTTATAGTAGAGGCAAAGGATACATTGTTACCGTTTGAGTTTATTATTGTGTTTCCATTAAGAATAGTTGCACCTGCAAAACTTAAGTCCCCAGCTGTTGTAATAGTACCTTGTAAAGAAACAGCACCACTGCCTGTCTGGCTAAAGCCGTTTGTGAAGGTTGTTTGTGCTGCCGTGCTTTTTGTAAAAACCCCATTAAAAAGTAAAGGGTTATTTGCAACATTTATTACTTGTGTAGCGGTATTATTGATTTCTAGCGTTCCTGCTGTTAAAGTTAAGCTATGTGTAGAACCTGTAACATTTCCACCAAAAGCAATTGCATTTGCACCAGCATTAAGTGTCGTATCTCCACCAAGTGTAACTGCCCCTGTGTAAGTTTGACCTGCAGAGCTCGCATTTGTTCCGTCTGTAGTAATGGCACCTAGAAGGTTTATTGTTCCATCTGCTGTAAGAGAGTCAAAAGTAATTGTAGTAGAAACAGAGGCTCCTGCACTCATAACTAAATCTGTATTGTTTGCTGTTATTGAATCTGTTCCATTAATCGTTGTTGCTGTAAGAGAAGTGCTAGAAGGAATGGAAACAGCACCATTTGCCGTAAGTGTTCCAACAGATATTGCTCCTGCTCCATTAATCTCGATTGCACTACTTGCAAGAAGCGTTCCAGAAACGTTAAAGGCACTTGCTCCTATATTTACTGTATTAGCACTTGTTATAGTAAGTGCAGAAAGAGTTTGGTTATCGGCAAAAGTAATAGAAGACGAGCCTACAGCAACTGTTAAACCGCCTGTTTCTGTGATTGTATTTGCAAACGAAATAGATTGATTTGTTGTTGAGAGAGACGATGGACCAGTAAGTGTTACTGCCCCATCGTAGGCTTGTGTTCCCGAGGTAGTGATATTTGTAGAAATAGCTATTGTGCCTTGGGCATTTAGCGATTTAAAACTAACGCCTCCTGTAACAGAAATAGCAGATGCAGCATTATCTGGTACTGTTACATCAGTATCAGTTGCTGTTACAGAGCCAGTACCGTCTATTATACCAATAGTCAATGTTGTGCCGGTAGTAAGTACAACTGCTACATCCGCCGTTATTTGCTCAACCGTAAGGCCTGCTGGCAAGGTTACTGTTGGTGCCGCTACCCCCGTGCCAAAAATAGCAGTATCATCTGCTCCATCTGGGTATCCTATTCCTAAATTCCAGTTACTGGGTGTTATCCAATTATTGTCACCAGCACCACCTGTCCACTCATAGTCAACCCCAAAAGCTCCCGCCGCACAAAACAACACCGCACACAAAACAAGTGTACGCCTTATATTAAAAAGAGAAAAATTAGTATGTCTTTTACCCAAAATCTTCAAATTATTTCCTAACAATTATACATTATGCATTGTACATTATACATTACAAAACGCTCCATATCTCTACCCTAACAATTATTAATTGTTAATTACCTACAATATAACACATTTTGCAACAAATTCACACTTTTCCATACAGTAAAATCTGCGTAATCTGTGGATTTAACGTCTCCATATCTGCACCCATTGTATGTTACATCTCTCTACCTCATTTTCGGCATAAAAATGCCTCTTATTAACCTTAAAACTCTCAAAAAACTCACTTGACGCATTGTCATTTACCTCTTATCATATATAGTACAGGAGCAAAAACATGAACAATGTAGCATTAATAACAGGCGCTTCAAGCGGGATAGGAAAAGCACTCGCAATATACCATGCACAAAAAGGCGGGGACTCGGTAATAGTTTCCAGAAAGTTAGAAGATTTAGAAGTCGTAAAACAAGAAATAGAATCAAAATATAACACAATGGTTGTCTGTATTGTAAAAGATTTAAGCAAGCAAAGTTCAGCAAAAGAACTTTATAACGAAATAAAAAAACAAAACATTGAAATAGAATACCTAATGAACAATGCAGGCTTTGGAGGCCAAGGTTTTTTTTATGAGCGAGACCTTCAAAAAGAACTGGACATGATTCAAGTAAACATAACAACGCTTACAGAACTTACCCATCTTTTTTTACAGGATTTTAAAGCAAAAAATAAGGGGAAAATATTAAACACAGCCTCTACGGCGGCCTTTATGCCAGGTCCTATGCAAGCAGTCTACTACGCGTCTAAGGCTTATGTAATGTCTTTTTCAAATGCAATAGCCTGTGAACTAGAAGGCACCCCCATTACCGTTACAGCCTTACTGCCTGGAGCTACCGAAAGCAAATTTGGTGCAACATCGGGAATGTCAAACACAGCCCTATTCAAAAAAACGGTAAGCCCAAATATTGTCGCAAAAGATGGATACAAAGCGATGATTAAAGGAAAGCTCAACGTTATATCAGGGCTTCCATTATCTTTGAGAATATCCATTTTCCTTACAAAGTTTATGCCAAAAAAACTGGTACTTAGAATAATCAAAAAACAGCAAACGGTTTCGTGACAGTTGCATAATTTGACAGATATGTAAAATTGTATTATTAGTAAAATAGGTAATGAAATTAACTGTAGTAATTGATGTTCGCTTTATAGATAAAAGCCTATTGCAATTATCCATACATAGCAAAGTGTTTTTGGAATCATAAGCATTCCAAGCATGGGTTTTTTGTGTACCCATAAAACAACAGGAAGGTAAAAGGCAAAACTCAATAGAATGGCAAGGTACATGTTTTCAATGACTGCAATTTTTTCTCTATTTGTAAAGTATAGGAAAAAAACCATTGCTCCTTGTAAAATAAATGGAATGTTTCGATATATTCCCCACTTGTAGGATGGTTTTTCGGTTGTCCATTTATTTTGTGGTAGTACACAAAGAATAACTCTGGTTATACTGAGAGTATACATAACAAGTGAAAGTTGATTGTTAGCTAGGGAAAAAAGCAGTAATCCTATTTGCCATAAAAAAACATAAAAAAAAGACATTGTTATAGACGTTATCATTTTTCCGTAGCCTGTGAGATGAGGAACATTTTTGCCAGTTGTAATTTGATGCATGCGAGGTAGCAGGTGCGTGCTGTCTCCTAGAACAAGGATGAATGCCATAAAAGCCCAAGGCACATTATTTTCACGTGCAAGAAGTAAAATGCCTAGTATAAAAGTTGTAATAAGATATGTGCTATCAAAATAAAATTCCATTTTTTTCGATTTCATGGCTCATCCTTGTTTTATGTTAGATTGTGGCTTTATTTAAGTCATCATTAGTAAGTTTTGAAAGCGTCTCTACTCTCATCATATCTAAACCACAAGCTTTTGCAAATCGCTCGCCATATTCTGGGTCTGCTAAAAAGCAATGAACGGCATGACGGTATTTTATGTTTTCTGTACAAGGTGCAATATCAGCAGCCGTATTTTGAATAAGAAGCTCTTTTTTATCTTCTGTCATTACTCGCCATAAGTTTCCGCCAGCTTTAAAACAATCGTCGGTAGGATCGTCTTTTGGATCGTAGTGATATACAGCACCAGAAATATCTAACGGAGGTTCTAAAAAATCAGGTTGGGCTGCCCACATGCCTTGGCTGTTTGGTGAATATGCAACAGTTGAGCCATAGTTTCCGTCTGTTCTCATTTGCCCATCTCGATGGTATTCGTTTACGGGAACCTTTGCCCTGTTTACCGGAATGTGATTATGATTTACGCCTAAACGGTAGCGGTGTGCATCGCCATAGGCAAAAAGTCTTCCTTGTAAAAATTTATCGGGGCTAAAGCCAATGCCTGGTACAACGTGAGCAGGCGAAAAGGCTGCTTGTTCTACCTCTGCAAAATAATTTTCAGGGTTTCTATTAAGCTCAAGTACTCCAACTTCAATTAAAGGATATTCTTTTTGGCTCCATACTTTTGTAATGTCAAAAGGATTTTCGTAATGGTTCTTTGCTTGCTCTTCTGTCATAATTTGAACATATAATGTCCATTTTGGATAATCGCCTTTTTCAATTGCTTCATATAAATCTTTGCCGTGGTATTCTCTGTCCATTGCATTTATTTTTGCAGCTTCATCGTTTGAAAGATTTTTAATACCTTGTTGTGTTTTAAAATGGAACTTACACCAGTAGCGTTTGTTTTCCGTGTTGTAAAAAGAAAAGGTGTGCTCGCCGTAAAGATGCATATTTCTAAAAGAAGCAGGTATTCCTCTGTCGCTCATGACAACCGTAACTTGATGAAAGCACTCAGGAAGTAGTGTCCAAAAGTCCCAATTGTTTTGAGCTGAGCGACGCCCAGTTTTGGGGTCTCTTTTTACAGCCCTATTAAGGTCAGGAAAGTTGTGCACATCTCGTAAAAAAAAGGTGGGTGTGTTATTTCCTACTAAGTCCCAGTTTCCTTCATC
>CAZUPJ010000133.1:0-4818 GCA_964622185.1 uncultured Treponemataceae bacterium | reverse complement strand
CGAATCCATTTGCTGTGAAAAAATCGCTATATTCTTTTAATATCTCTTCAGACTCAGAAATTACCAGTATTTTCATTCTTCTGTCCCAATATTGTCTACAGTATAATCATATATTTGCCAAACACCGTTTCGCAAACGAAGATAGTATGTGTATCGTTTCTTTTCCCTATAGTTTGGATATTTAAACCACTCTATAACGCTAACTGTTCCTTCAGTTTTTGTATACATTGTTTTTTCAATTTCAAATTGCTCAGGAATTGCAACAATATCGATGTCTATTCTATCACTCATTAGTGAGTTTTTATAATTTTGAATAATTTTTTGACGTTCGTTTTCAGATGAGTTATTGTATCCTATTTTATTTTGTGGATTCTTAAAATATATAGACTCTATGTCCATGTATAAAAAGAATTGATCCCATAGACTACGTTGTCTTGCAATAATTGTATGTTCAACTACTTGATCTGGTGGTAAAAATTCAGGTTGTAAAATGGCTGCGGTATCAAAATCAACTGGAACAAATGAACTAGCCCCAATAATTGGATCAGGATTTATTTCAAGTGCAAGTCTGTTTGATACAATTATATTACTTTTTGATTTATAAAGTTCTGGATATAAATTTAATTCAATGTAATATATTGAGGGGTCTTCGATATGTATAAAATCTTTTATATCAACAGTAAAACCGTATGTTTCTGCAGGTTCTAAGGCAAGTTCTCTAAAGTAGACAGTAGAGCTTGTGGTTCTCTTTCGAACCAGTGCATCAGAATAGTCTAAGTTTTCATTTCTTACTGTAATTGCATCAAAATCTAAGCTAAAAGCTCTGTCGTCTGCAATCTTAAATCTCACAGTGTCAGATCCTTTATTTGTAAGTGTTACATTTAGAAGAATTGGATTGTCGGGAGTGCTTGAAGGAAAATACACTGTCTTATTATGGAGTGAAATGGATACTTCTAATCCATCAGTGTTTGTACTTTCTTGTAAGTTTACGGTACTTTGTGCATAAATCCCTTGTGCAATAAATATAAAAACTGATATAATACTAATAAGAATACGTTTCAAAGTCGGTTCTTCTCCTAAAAAATCCGCGTTTGCGGGTATGGTAACGAGAAAATAATACAAGTATCATTTTCTCATAAAATACTATTTTATTATCGGATAATTTATATGAATTCCTTAGAGTATATCATACATTCATGGAAAAAGATAGATGGTGCTATGCATAATCTATGTTCTTCAAATGCAGTTTTTCCTCGTGAAATTGAAGGCATACAGGGTGGCTTGCATGGTTTTTTTATTAGCGAATATATTGCTCGTACAGGCAAGAGTGTTGTTATAATTGTTGGCGATGAAAAAGATGCAAAAAACCTTTTAATTGATTTGCAAACTATTTTTGAAGATGAAAATGGAAATACTGTAGCAAATGTTTTTCAGCTTCCTTGGTGGGGTATTGTGCCGTATCGCTCTTGTGCAAAAGGTGCAAGGGTATTCGGTGAAAGAGCAGGGGTATTGGCAAAACTTGTTCAATCGTGTAAAAATGACTGCGAAATTGAAATGCCTAGTGTTTTCATACTTACACAACGCTCAGCTTTAACACCTCTTCCTTTACCCGATTATGTTTCGTCTCTTTTATGTACAGTGCATGTTGGACAAAGCTTTGACCCCATAGCACTTGGTGAACAACTTGCAAGTCAAGGCTATGTTCGAGTTCCGCGTGTAACAGTTCGTGGCGAATTTACTATTCGCGGTGAAGTGCTAGACATTTTTATGCCAGGCGAACAATATGCCCATCGCATAGTTTTTGATTTTGATACTATAGAAAGTATAAAGTCGTTTGATACCGAGAATCAAGCCTCTGTAGAAAAAATACAACAATTGCTTATATATCCTATGAAAGAAGTTGTATGGACTGACGAGTTAGTGCAAAAACTGGAACAAGAAGTAAAAACTTATATAGACTCAATTCCTGATGTTAAAAGAGATTTTTACGAAAAAAAAGCAGAAAAATTATTGACAGAATTGTATATTCATCGCGAATCTGAAGGCGAAGAACTTTTTTATCCATTGATTAATCGTTCCAATATATTTGACTATGTTTCAAGCGAAACAACTGTTATGTTTTTTGATTACGATAGACAATCAAATATGCAAGAAAATTTTGAGAGGGAATATTCTGCTTTGTATAAAAGGGCAATGGAAGAAACCTTTGTGCCACCAAGTGATACACAAATTTTTGACTTTAAAGCTATTTCTGAAAATCATACAAAAAAGCTACTTTTTCGCACAATTAAAGCACACAATGTTACCGAACATGAGCGAATAATTTTTGACACAGATCCCCCTAAAACTTTTTTTGGAAACATTACCTTCTTAAAGGAAAACGTAGCGGAATTACAAAAAGAAGGTTGGCAAGTATTTATTTATGCAGATAGCACTAACCAAGCCTTACGTATTAGTGAACTATTAAAAGACTTTGTGCACCCCGACCCAGATGTAATTCCTCTAACCGTAGTGCCAGCAACTATTTCAGAAGGTTTTGGAATTCCTGAATTAAAAGTACTGGTAATTCAAGAAAATGAAATATTTGGTAGACGAAAGCATACACCAAAGTCTGTTAAAACGGTAAAAAGTGCCGTAATTGATACCTTCGTTGAATTGAATCCCGGCGATTATGTCGTACACGTAAACTATGGTATTGGTCTTTTTAAAGGAATAGAAAGGGTAAAAGTTTCAGGGAATGAGCGAGACTACATAAAGTTAGAATACTACGACAACGAAACCGTTTTTATACCTATTGAGCAAGTAAATCTTGTGCAAAGGTATATTGGTAACGAGGGTGAAGCACCTAAACTTGATAGACTTGGTTCAAAAAGCTGGGAAAACAGAAAAAATAAAGTTAAAAAATCTGTTGAAGATATTGCAGAAAAACTAATTGAGTTGTATGCAAAGCGAAAAGCTGCGGTAGGTTTTTCATTTCCTGAAGATGGCGAGTTTATGACTGCCTTTGAAGCAAACTTTCCATACACTGAAACTGAAGATCAAATTACCGTTTCTGAAGAAATAAAACAAGACATGGAAAAACCGCTTCCTATGGATAGGTTAGTTTGTGGCGATGTTGGTTACGGAAAAACAGAAATGGCAATGAGGGCAGCATTTAAAGCAGTTATGGGCGGAAAACAAGTTGCCTTTTTAGCACCAACAACAATCTTGGCAGAGCAACACTATGAATCGTGCTTAGAGCGTTTTCAAGACTTTCCTGTATCAATTGCCCATATGTCGCGTTTTGTGTCAAAGGCAGAGCAGAAAAAAATACTCGAAAAGGTAACACAGGGTAGCGTTGATATACTTATTGGAACACATCGCATTATTCAAAAAGATGTTGCATTTAAAGATTTAGGCTTAATGATTATAGATGAAGAACAACGCTTTGGTGTAAAAGATAAAGAACGTTTAAAATCACTTCGCACCAATATAGATTCTTTGGCAATGAGTGCAACGCCAATACCAAGAACACTTCATATGAGCTTGCTAAAAATTCGCGATATGAGTCTTTTAACAACACCACCTCAAAACCGCCAAGAAATTGAAACCGTTATTGATGCCTATAATGATGATAGAGTTGCAGCCGCCATACGACGTGAAGCAGAAAGAGGCGGGCAAGTGTTTTATCTTCACAATAGGGTAGAAAGTCTTTATGATATTCAGTCAAAGCTGCAAAATTTATTGCCCGAAATGAGTATTGACATCGCCCACGGGCAAATGGGGGCACACGAACTTGACGATATTTTTAGACGTTTTAAGTCGGGCGGCTTCCATGTACTTATTGCAACCACCATTATTGAAAATGGTATCGATATTCCAAATGTAAATACTATCATTATAGATAGGGCAGACATGTATGGCGTTTCACAACTTTATCAATTGCGAGGGCGAGTAGGCAGAAGTGATAGAAAAGCCTATGCTTATTTACTATACCCAGAAAACAGAAGTTTAAGCGAAGTTGCCATGAAGCGTTTACAGGTTATAAGCGATTTTACCGAGCTTGGTAGTGGGTTTAAGATTGCGATGAAAGACATGGAAATTAGAGGTGCTGGAAATCTTTTAGGAAAAGATCAGTCGGGTGACATATATTCTGTTGGATTTGATTTATATTTAAGATTGCTTGAAGAAGCGGTTGAGCGTTTAAGCGATGAAACCTATGTTGAGCAATACGAAGTACTTATGGAACTTGAATACTCAGGCTTTATTCCTGAAACATATGTTTCAATTCCGCAAACAAAGATGGAAATTTACAAAAAAATTGCATCTGTAAGTGATAATGAAGAATTAGAATCTGTTCTTGCAGAACTTGAAGACCGTTTTGGACCTATTCCAAAAGAGGTACAAAGTTTATTAGCCTTAGCACAAATTCGTATTATTTGTAAAAAACTTTTTATTGCAACACTTAAAGAAAGAATGGGGAAAGTTAGGGTTGAGTTTTCGCGTGTATCAAATATTTCAATAGAAAAAATCTTACAGCTTATAAAAACGAGTGAAGGCAAAGTAAAGTTGGATCCTACAAGTCCCAATGTACTTGTTTTAGAAACCGGAAAAATAGACTTAGAGCATAAAAGCGATTTTATCAAAGAAAAATTGGAGGTATTAGTATGATTAAAGCAATAATTTTTGATTATGGGAATGTAATCTCTCAGGCTGCGACAGGGGATGCGAGCGAAGATCTAAAAAAAATGTCTGGTGTACCCGCCGAAGTTTTCCATTCGGTTTATGATCGTTTTCGTTTTGATTTTGACAGAGGTCTTATAAATGGTGAAGAAATGT
>CAZUPJ010000132.1:4027-4824 GCA_964622185.1 uncultured Treponemataceae bacterium | reverse complement strand
AGCACTCCCATACTCTTGAACTTCCTGAATATTTCCAAAACTTCTATACTCTAAAAAGTCTTGATTAAATTCATAAAGCACCTCAGCAACAGGACCGAGATTTATATGTATTCCCAAAGCTACTAATTGCAATGCAGATAAATAATAAAACTCTTGGGCAAGTTGAGGAGACAAAGTATTTTTTATGGTTTTTACTGAGGGAAGAGGACTTGCAACATTTCTTAAACGATGTACTAATCCACCCTCATGATCAATTGAAAAATATGGAGGTACTTCATCAAGTACGTTATAATATTCTTGTGTCTCACCTGTAAGTGAAATTACTTTTTTTGCTCCATCAACAGAGTTTCGTGAAAAAAGAATATAACCTCCAGGTGGAATTGGATATTTTGTAGCAGAAATGTTTGCAGATGTTCCGTCAATAGAGACCAAAAAAAGTTGAGCAATTTTTTGATCTAGTGTTAATGTTGCAACATAAGTTGCTATTGCATTGTTATTAATTTCTTCTTGAGATATTTTTTCAACTACAGGTTCTTCAATTTCTTGTGGTTTTTCTGGAGAATCAGTGCAAGAAGATAATACTAAAACAAAAAAAGTAAACAAGATAAATGTCATAAAATATAATCTACATAAAAATAAAACATCTACATGCTATAGTGCATTATAGATGTTTTTTAATATATAGCATCTCCTCTCTATAATAGCACTGTTGTAAACCATGGAACATATGTTACAAGAAGTACCACTAAAAGCTGTATTAATAGGAATGGTAATATTCCTTTTACAACCTTTATAAC